>DAISHW010000012.1:8517-18380 GCA_036822295.1 Bdellovibrionales bacterium
GCGCCGCCACGTGTGATGACACGTCCGGAATCCTGGCGCCCTTCATCACCCTGAATTTAGCCGGAGGCGCGGGCCTGGCCGCCAACTACGTGCCGCTCAACTCGAGTCTGGCGCCGCTGGCGAGCTACGACAAAATGGGGCTCGGCAACAACGCCGGCGCCAACGCGCTTTCGTTTGAAAGCGAATTCGGACTTCCCGCCGGCGCCGGTTTCGCGAAGTTCGGGGACACGGTGCGCAGCCGGCTGCTGGTCGGTATTCGCGGCGCTTGCGACCCCGCGACGCTCGCCAACACCGCCTTCATCGCGATGTGCACGCGCTCGCAAGACGATTCACCGAACAACAAGCTCGACGTGTCGGGCATGGTGTACACCGCGGGCCTGAAAGGTTCGTTCATTCCGAATCTAGGATCTTCTTCGACGGCAACGGGCATGTCGCATGCCGCGGCCGTGGTGAGCCCGCCGGCCCCGTTGGTCGTGAACAACTTCTCGGCCATTCAAAATTCGATCGGCTACACGCGCTCGCTCACCGGTGCGAACGGTTTGACCCGCGATCAACAATCCAAACTGGCGAAACTGGTCGGTAACCTCAGCAACGCGCAGGCGCGCAAGCTCGCTTCGATCAAAACCGTCGCGCACGTCAAAGATCTGGTCGAATGCGCCGGCATCAAGAACATCAGCCTGACCGCGGGGTCGGCCGACGTCGTGAGCCCGGCCGGCAACGCCGCGATTCTGGCCCGCTGGGGACTCGCGGCCAACGCCTTTCAAAACCAGGCCGGCTCGCAAGCCGTCGTGTTCTCCTCGATGGTTTATAACGCGCTTCTTGGGCAGGCCGGCTCCGTGAACCTGCAAATCGGCGGCTACGACTATCACGACGGCACGCGCGCGCGCGGCGATCAGGCGGACGAGGCCGCGGGCGTCGCCATCGGCCGCATCCTGGATACGGCCCGCATCTTAGGAAAAAAATGTTTCCTTTACGTTTGCTCGGACGGCGCCGTGGTGTCGCGCGCCGACGCCAACGCCGCCGATCCGAACGCGGCTCCGTGGGTCAGCGATCGCGGCGACGCGGGTCTGGCGCTGATGTTCATCTACGATCCGGCGGGCCGCCCCGCCACCTCGGGTTTTCAAATCGGTTCCTACACCAGCGGTCAAGTCGCCGACGCGGCTTCGCTGGTCGGCGGCAGCACCGAGAAAGCGGCGCAAGCCGTTTTCGCCAATTACATGAAGTTCAATAAACGCATGGATCTTTACCAACGCGTGCTTTCGCGGGGCGCCTTCACGGACACGGAGTTGAACTCCGTACTGAAGGTCGGCTAAGCGTTTGCAAAAGCTTTTGGTCGGCACCGGATTGCTGGTGCTCTTACTGGCTTTTCAAAATTGCTCGCTCGAGCCGGAGCATTCGGGCTCGTCGAGCAGCCGCGGGCCCGCGTCGTTCGCCGCCGGCTGCGATTCCAGCCTTAAAAAAGTGTATTTCGAAACCTACTACAACAGTTTCCGCAACAACTGCGTGTCTTGCCACGCGGACAAAGGCGAGAGCGGCCGCTACTTCGCGAGTTCCGACTTCGACACGGCCTTCAGCTACTTCAACACCATAGGCCGCCTGAACGTCGAGCGCAAAGCCATTGACGCCGGTCACAAACCGCCGCGCACGGGACCGCAGCACGCCGCCATGATCGCGGCGTTCAAGCCGGCGTGGGACGCGGCCGAAGTCCTCGCCAACGATTGCAAACTCCAGAATCGCATTCAGACCACGCAACGGGCGGCGCCGAATACGGTCTATACGACCGCTCCGAACGACGGCGCGAACTGGCCGCAATTGGTTTACAATTTGAAAACCGACATCGTGCGCGCCGATCTGCAGGGCAAGCTCGAGCTCGAAGTCAGCCTTGAAGTGCGCCGCTATCGCCCCGGCGGCGTCGATTCCGGTTATGAGTTCCGGCGGCCCCGCGTGCGCATCCTGGACGACGGCGACCCGGCGACCCCTCTTAAGCCTTATCGCCTCAAAGGCTTGAACGTCAGCATGAACGGCATGCCGCTGACCACCCTCACGCTGTTCGGCAGTCTGGATTATGAAGCGTTGACCGGCACCGCGGCGGTGATGATGCCGGGCACGGGTTACGCCTTCGTACTCGCGACGGTTTCCGGTACGAATCAGTTCTCGCTGACCTTCGATGAAATTCAAACGAGCGACGGCTCCTCGGCCGGCAATCCTGGCGGAGGAGGAGGCGGCGGCGGCATGGCGCCCCCGCCCGCGAAAGTCACCCATGCCGATTTGATTTCGAGCAACGCGATGGTGAACGTCTTCGAGCAGAGCTGTCGTTCGTGTCATAACGCGACCACTGCGTCTGGAGGCCTGAACGTGCTCGATTACGCGCAGGCCAGGGACGCCTCTGCCAATATCAAGGCGCGCATGAATGATTTCGCGAAGCCGATGCCTCCCGCGGGAATCCTGTCGCTGGAAAGACGTGCGATCGTCGACGTCTGGATCAGTTCGGGAACTCCACAGAATTAATTTTCCGCCGGACCTGTCTCATTGACGTGACAAGTAAAACCCTCGATATCGCTTTAGAATCAATTTGACCGTGCGCATTATGTCGAAAAAATAGACGCGATTTCAATGGGTTATCTCAAGCCGGGATATTGCGAATGGCTTGTCCCTATGAGAACCTGAGCCTGTCATGTGGGCCGCTCTCGAAGTTCTTTCTAAGAGCGTGTGACTTAAAGATTTAAGGTGTGGGGGAAAGAGAGCCCGTCTATGAAGGCCATGAACGCCTACCGGCGTTGTCATGTCTGCGGCACCACTTGCGAAGAAAAATCGCAAATCCGCCGCTGCACGAAATGTGGAAAATCCTTCGCCCCGTTCTTTTATTTCGACGACAAATTTTCGCCCGTGCTGAATGCCGGGGGAATGCGCCCGCCCGATTTAGCGGGTCAATGGCGCCCCATTCACGGCTTGACCGCCTACTGGCAACCGGATTGAATGGCCGGATGCCGATCGGTATCCAAGATATTATTGAAGCGCGAAAACGCATCGAAAATCGAGTTCAGAAAACGCCGGTCAACACCAGCCGGTCGGTGAGTCAACGGATCGGCACGCAAACTTTCCTGAAACTCGAAAACCAACAGACCACCGGCAGTTTCAAAATCCGCGGTTCCTTGAATAAAATGCTGACCCTGACGCCACAGGAACTGCGCCACGGACTCGTCGCTTCGAGCGCCGGCAATCACGCGCAAGGCGTCGCGCTCGCGGCCCAAATGGTGGGCGCCAAAGCGTACGTCGTGATGCCGGAAACCGCGCCGCTCGCCAAAGTCATCGCCACGCAAGCTTACGGCGCGCAAGTCATTTTAAAGGGCCGCATCTACGACGAAGCTTACCAGCACGCGCGCGAACTCGAGAAAGAACACGGCTACACCTTCATCCATCCCTACGAGGACGATAAGATCATCGCGGGCCAAGGCACCCTGGGCCTGGAGTTGAACGAGCAGATTCCCGAACTCGATTCCGTGGTCGTACCCATCGGCGGCGGGGGATTGATTTCCGGCGTGGCCACCGCGCTCAAGCATCATCGCCCGAAAATCAAGATCTACGGCGTCGTTTCGAGCGTCGCGCCCGGCATGAAACAAATGTTCAAAGGCGAGTCCGTCGATCCGCCGCAGCCGACGCTCACCATCGCGGACGGGATTTCCGTCAAGAAACCCAGTCCGCGCATGTACGATCAATACATCTCGAAGCTCGTCGACGACATCGTCGAAGTGAGTGACGAGGAAATTTCCGAGAGCATCGTTTACTTTTTGGAGCGCGCCAAAACCATGGTCGAAGGCTCGGGCGCCGTCGTCTTGGCGGGCGCAGAGAAAGCGGGCTGGGATCTCGGCAAAAACGCGTGCCTGGTGCTCTCGGGCGGCAACATCGATTTGAACCTGGTGTCGAAAGTCATCGAGCGCGGTCTCTCGCGCCGCGGCCGCTTGATCCGCTTGAGCGTCGTCGTCGCCGATCGGCCGGGCTCGCTCAATCGTCTCACGAACGTCATCGCCGAAACCGGCGCGAATATTTTGGACGTCAAACATGATCGCGTGCGCCAAGGAGTTCTGCTCAGCGAAACCGCGATCGAATTCCTGCTCGAAACCAAGAGCCTTTCGCATGCCGAAGCCTTGCAAGAGGCATTAAGAAAAACCGGAGCTCGTATCACATGAAAGTGCCAGCGGAAATTCAAGGCCTTACGCCGTACCAACCCGGAAAACCGATCTCAGAGACCAAGCGTGAGTTCGGCCTCGAGCACGTGTACAAACTCGCCAGCAACGAATCGCCGCTCGGCCCGCCCGAAAGCGCCCGGCGCGCGGTGATCGAAGCGGCGAGTGAAATCCATCGCTATCCCGACGGCGCGGCCTTCGAGATGCGCCAAGCCGTCGCCCGCTATTATCAGGTCCCGGAAAACTGGCTGATGTTCGGCAACGGCTCGGACGAGATCGTCGACATCCTGGTGCAAATCTATTGTCAGCCGCCGGACACGATTCTGACTTCGGTCGGAGCGTTTTCGGCTTACTACATATCGGCCACCAGCGTGCGCGTGAAGACGCAGTTCACGCCGCTGACGGACGATCTGCGCTTCGATCTGAAAGCCATGGCGGAAAAGCTCGAGCAGGACGCGTCGATCCGGATGGTGTTTCTGCCGAATCCGAACAATCCGACGGGCACGTACTTCACCAAAGACGAATTCGACGCGTTCATGAAAGTCGCTTCGGCCAAAGACGTCTTCGTCGTGCTCGACGAGGCTTACGTTGAATTCGTGCGCGCCAAGGATTACCCGCAGGGCCGCGAGTACCAGAAGAAATTCCCCAACATCCTGCTCCTGCGCACGATGAGCAAGGTGTTCGGCCTGGCCGCGCTTCGCGTCGGCATCCTGATCGCGCCGCCTGAAGTTTGCGACATGTTCAATCGCGTCCGCAAACCGTTCAACATCAACTCGCTCGCGCAAGCCGCGGTCGTCGCCGCTCTTGGTGACAAGGACTATGTCGCGCGCTTAAGGCAAGTGACCTGGGAGGGGCTCGATTACTTTTATGAAGAACTCGATCGGATGGGCCTGAAGTATTGGCGGTCGGAAGGCAACTTCGTTTTATTCGACACGGGCCGCGATGCCGGCGAGGTCTACCAGGCCTTGCTCAAAGAGGGCGTGATCCTCAGACCCGTGAAGCCCTACGGCTTTCCGACCTATTTGCGCATGTCGGTGGGACTGCCCAAGGAAAATCGCGCCGCGGTCGCCGCTCTCAAAAAAGTTCTGATGCGCCCGTGACCAGAAGCCCGCGCGACGGGGCTTCCTGCCACCGGGAATCAAAGATTGCTGTCCGCGAAAACTTACAATAGGTTCGTTCGGTGACATCCAGCCAAGGCAGAGTCATTACCATCGACGGCCCCGCCGCCTCGGGCAAATCGTCCGTAAGTCGCGAACTCGCGCGCCAGCTCGGTTGGCGTTGGGTTTCGACCGGCGCCTTTTATCGCGGTGTCGCTTATGTTGCCTTAAAAGAAGGCATCGAAGCCGAACACACCGCCCAACTCGTACGCTTGGTCGGTGATCCGATCTGGTCGGTGCGCATGGATGACGATCAAACGCGCGTCATCTATCGCGGCCAGGATGTCACCGAACAGATCTTGAGCGAGGACAACGGCTCTCGCGCCAGCCGCATCAGCCAGATCCCGGAAGTGCGCGCGGCGTTGCTGCAAAACCAACGCGATTGCGCGATGGGCGTCCCCGGACTGGTCGCCGAGGGGCGTGATTGCGGGACGGTAGTGTTCCCAAACGCGTTGCTCAAAATTTATTTAACCGCCAGCCAAGAGGAACGGGCGTTGCGACGGGCGTTGGAACAGGGCCTGAGCATCGAACAAACGCATTCTCAGCAGGTGGTTCGCGACCGCCAGGATTCAACCCGGGCCACCGCCCCGATGCAAGCCGCGGCCGATGCCAGGGTCGTGAACTCCAGCGGGATGCAGCTTCCTCAAGTCGTTGAAATGGTTCACGGATGGGCGCGAGAGGCGCTCGGGGAGTAGCGCCCCGGTCGTTCCCAAATTCCTTTTGACTTTGAGCGTTTACCCTCTATAACCAGTCTTTATCTCATGAATAATCAACAAATCTTTCGTGAGAAATTTTAAATAAGGGGAAGCCTTAGTTGACGTTAGGCTTTTACCCGCAGGAGGTATGTTTGCGTATGGTCAACACGTCTGGTGGTTCCAAAGGTAAGAGCAGGGCCCAAGTCGAAAGGGAAAAAATCCTGGCTCAATTGGATGCCGCCGACAAAGAGGTCCCGCAGAATCCGGGTCTCTTCAACACTTCCGGCAAAGCGGGTGAATCGTTTGCCGACATGTTCGAAAGCAGCCTCACTGAAAGAGATTTTAAAGTTGGTGATATCGTCAGCGGCCGCGTGGTCGAAGTCCAAGAGGACTACGTGCTCGTCGATATCAATTACAAGTCCGAAGGTCTGATCCCGATTTCCGAGTTCCGCGTCGTCGATGGCGCGCGTGACATTCAAGTCGGCTCGAACGTCGAAGTTTACATCGACCGCATCGAGAACGAAAACGGCATGGTCGTGCTTTCGAAGGACAAAGCCGACATGATGCGGGCTTGGAACGACATTTCCCGCGCCGCCGAAAACGAAGAGGTGATCGAAGGCACGATCATCGCGAAGGTCAAAGGCGGCCTGAGCGTCGACATCGGCGTCAAAGCGTTCCTGCCAGGTTCGCAAATCGATCTGCGTCCCGTGCGTAACATCGACGCGTACATCGGCAAGAAGTACAAATTCAAAGTCATCAAGTTCAACAAAAAGCGCGGCAACATCGTCTTGAGCCGCCGCGCGCTGCTTGAAGAAGAACGCGAAAGCCTGCGCACGCAAACGCTCGACGCCATGAAAGAGGGCTCGATCGTCAAAGGCGTGGTCAAGAATATCACCGATTACGGCGCGTTCATCGACCTGGGCGGCATGGACGGTTTGCTCCACATCACGGATATGTCGTGGGGCCGCGTGAAGCACCCGTCGGAAATCCTGAACGTCGGCGACGAAATCGACGTTAAAGTCTTGAAGTTCGACAACGAAAAAGAGCGCGTGAGCTTGGGTCTCAAGCAGCTCAAAGCCGATCCGTGGGAAGCCGTCAGCGGCGAATTCACGCCCGGCAAGAAGGTCAAAGGCAAAGTGGTCTCCTTAACCGATTACGGCGCGTTCGTTGAGCTCGCTGAAGGCATCGAAGGCCTGATCCACGTCTCTGAGATGAGCTGGACGAAGCGCGTGAAGCACCCGTCGCAAATGCTCAAGGTCGGTGACGAAGTCGACGTGCAAGTGCTCGAGATCGACGGCGCGAACCGCCGCATCTCGCTCGGCATGAAGCAGCTCGAAGCCAATCCGTGGCTCGAACTCAAAGATTCGTATCCTCCGGGCACGATCATCGAGGGCGAAGTCAAATCGATCACCGATTTCGGCGTCTTCATCGGCGTGGAAGAGGGCATCGACGGCATGATCCACATCTCGGATTTCTCGTGGACCAAGCGGATCAATCATCCTTCGGAAATGTTCAAAAAGGGCGACAAAGTGCGCGCGGTGGTTTTGGGTGTCGACATCGAGAACGAACGTTTCTCGCTGGGCCTGAAACAGCTCGAGGCCGATCCGTGGTCGAACATCGAAGACAAGTACAAGATCGGCAATCAGTACGACGTGAAAGTCGTGAAGCTCGCCGACTTCGGTGTGTTCGTGGAGCTCGAAAGCGATATCGAAGGTTTGATCCACATCTCCGAACTCTCCACCAAGCGGGTTGAAAAGCCTGACGACGTGGTCGCGGTCGGCGATTCTGTGAAAGCCGAGATCATCACGATCGATCGCGATTCGCGTAAGATCGGTTTGTCTGCCAAGCTCGTGAAGCTGCGTGAACAGAAAGCCGACGTCGAAGACTACGTGAAAAAAGCCACGACGACTTCGAAGACCTCTTTGGGCGACCTGTTCGGCGATACGCTGAAGGCCTCGCTCGAAGCCGATAAAGACAAGCCTAAATCCTAATCCATACTTATAGGGCGCGTTTCACTCATATACGGGCGCGCCTTGAATTTTCGAGGTGCCTTAAGTGAAACGCGTCGTGCAGATTCTCTTCATCCTGATTTTGGTCTTATTCATCGGCGGGTTGCTCGCGGGCGTGGGCGGCATGGTGGCGCTCTTCGATCCACCTGAGCGAAAGATCGGCAAGGACTCGATTCTCGCGCTCGACCTGAACGGCGTGATCACCGACGGCGAGACGTTTCTGGAGCTCCTGCGCAAATACCGCAAAGAAAAGCACGTGAAAGCCGTGTTGATCCGTATCAACTCGCCGGGCGGCGTGGTGGGGCCCAGCCAAGAGATCCATGACGAGATCAAGCGCACGCGCGAAGAATTCAAGAAACCCGTTTACGTGTTCTGCAGCGCACTGGCCGCATCGGGCGCCTATTACGCGGCGGTCGCGGCCGACAAGATCTATACGACTCCGGGCTGCATGATGGGCTCGATCGGCGTGCTGATGGAGTTCGTGAATTTGGAGCGCCTGTACGATTGGGCCAAGGTTCAGCGTTACGCTTTGACCACGGGGAAATTTAAAAACGCCGGTGCCGAGTACAAGCCGCTGACAGAGGAACAAAAAGCCCTGTTCCAAGAGATGATCGACGACGTTTTGCAGCAGTTCAAAGACGCGATCATCGCCGGCCGCAAAATGAAGCCTGAATTTTTGGATCAGTACGCCGACGGCCGCATCTTCACGGGGGCCAAGGCCGTGAAGCTCGGTTTCGCGGACGCGGTCGGCAGCTGGGATGATGCGCGAAAAGAGCTCGGCGAGCTGGTCGGCATGGGCGCGGACGCCAAGGTTTTCAAGGCCAAGAAAAAGCGCACGTTGATGGATTACCTTGAGGACGACGGGCCCGAGAGCAAAATGGTCGAATTCGGCGAGAAGCTGATCGGCGCGAAGCTCAGCGGGCGCCCGCTCTATTTGCTGCCGGGCTCGGTTCAGTTCTGATGGCCAAGGCGCGCGCGAAAAAGAAGTCCGCGCCGAAGGCGGGTTGGTCCTTGGCGCTCGTGAATGCGATCTGGCCGCAAGAGCGGGATTTCATGGAGCGACCCGATCGCTACCGTTACGTGCGCAAGCTCCTGTCGCCGTCGGGCTGCGTGTTCTGCGCGGCCGCGAAAGGCCGGGAGCCCTTGCTCCTTGCCAAAGACGAGCTGGCGATGGTGGTGATGAACAAGTATCCGTACAACACGGGCCATCTGTTGGTTCTGCCCGTCGCGCATGTCGGGGATTTGTGGAAGCTGGATGGGAAAATCAATGCGCGCATGGCGTACTGGCTCAAAGAGAGCGCGCGGATTTTGACCGACGTTTTGGGATGCCAGGGCTTGAACATGGGCATGAATCACGGCGCCGTGGCGGGGGCGGGGGCGCGGGCGATGAGCCGGGTCAGCTCGGCATCGTTGAAGCCGGTCCACCACTCGGCCGGCGGATTGGCCGGCACCGTTGCCGCCTGCCCGTGCTGGAACCGCGCGGCGAGGGTCGCCACGACCGGCGGGCCCTGATAGTCGGGGCCGAGGGGGGCGCAGGCGGCAAGGCAGAGGAGAAGCGGCAGGGAACGCATCGGGGGCACCTAATGGATCGCGAGGCCGGCGCCCTTCGGCAACGGCCGCAGCAGCACGGCAAGCGGAATGCAGACGAAAAGCAGCAGGGCGAAGACGTAGAAGAGGTCGTTGAAGGTCATCACCAGCGCCTGTTCCGTGATCACCCGGGCGGCGAGCTGAAGCTTCAGCATCGGCGATGCGCCGCCATCGTGGAGCAGGCCCTGCAGCTGCGGCCATTCGCCTTCCAGCCGCAGGCTGACGCCGACG
>DAISHW010000013.1:0-17997 GCA_036822295.1 Bdellovibrionales bacterium
GCTTGAAACGCCCGGCCTCGTCGACCGGGGAGTGCACGGGCAAACCGTACTTCAATCCGACCGCGTAATCTTCCAGACCGTGCCCCGGCGCCGTGTGGACCGCGCCGCTGCCGGCCTCTAGAGTCACGTGATCGCCGAGCACGATCAACGAGTCGCGTTCCATGAACGGATGCGCGGCCTTCAAGCGTTCGAAGGCGCGTCCCGGCGCGCTCGCCACCAGATGCAGTTTCAAGCCCGTTTCTTTTTCGACGGCCTCGTGCATGTCTTTGGCGAGAATCAGGATCTCGTCGCCGCTGTCGAAGAAACCGTATTCGAAATCGGCGTTCAAAGCGATCCCGTAGTTCGCGGGCAGCGTCCAGGGAGTGGTCGTCCAGATCAGCATCGACACGGGCTTACCGCCTGGCAGGCCCGCGACGCCCGCGACTTTGTCCTTCATCGCGAACTTCACGAAGATCGAAAGGCTCTTGTGATTTTTGTATTCCACCTCGGCCGCGGCCAAAGCGGTTTGCAGGGCCGGATCCCAATAAACAGGTTTCTCACCGCGGTAAAACACGCCGTTCTTGAAGATCTTGGCGAGCACGCGGATTTCATCGGCTTCGTAATCGGGCGTGAGCGTCAGATAAGGATTCTCCCAATCGGCGATGACTCCCAGACGTTCGAATTGCGTTCTTTGTTTGGCGACCCAGCTCAGCGCCTCTTCCCGGCAGAGCTTGCGGATCTCGGCGTCGCTCATGTCTTTGCGTTTGGGCCCGAGTCTCTTGGTGACGTTCAATTCGATCGGCAGGCCGTGACAATCCCAGCCCGGCACGAAGGTCGCGCGGTAACCGGCCAGGTTTTTGTACTTCACCACGATGTCTTTGAGCACCTTGTTGAGCACATGCCCCACGTGAATGTTGCCGTTCGCATAGGGCGGGCCGTCGGGCATGGTGAACGGGCCCCGCGGCGCCTTCTTCCGCATGATCTTTTGGTAAATGCCGTTCGCTTTCCAGGCGGCGATGCGCTGGGGTTCGGTGGTGGCAAGATTGCCCTTCATCGGAAAATCGGTTTTCGGCAGCTGTACTTGCATAGCGGGCAGAATCCGACGGGGCCGGCGGCTAGTCAAGGCTCCAGGGGCGCTTTAGAAGGGGCACATTTCTTTGGCGCGCTCTATGCCAAGGGTCACGAGCATGCGGAGCGCTTCGACCTCGCTGCCCAGGTTGAAACGGGCTTGCAGCTCCCGGGCCGCGGCGAGCGAGCGGGGATCGACGTGCCATACGGGTCCACGCGACGTCTCGGGCGCGGGCGCGTGCTGGGTGGTGGTTTCGGTGCGCACGGCCTCGACGCGGATCGTATCCGTGCGCTGCTGGTGATGGACCGGCTCGAAGTCGAACGGTCCGTGAGAGGGAGAGCGGCTTGGCGCTGGGTGTGGGGGGGCCGATGGGTCTTCGAACTGCTTAAGATCTTCCGCAAGGTGCTTCAGATCAGCTTTGAAGGTCTCACCGCTCACTGGCGCTTCCATCTGCGCGGCGTGCTTGCGGCGGGCCTGCAGATAGTGGCTGACAATGAGATCGGCCGAAGTCGCTCTCTCTCTGACGGTGGCAGGTTGTGACGTCATCCATTCGATCGCCTTCACGAGCGTGTCGCGAGTGTAAGCCTGAGGAGGAAGATTCGTCGTTAGTGCCATGGACCTGAAAGCGTATGGAGCGCCCAAACTTCGTTCAAGATTTTTCGCGGCTTTTGCAAATTTACTTTTGGCCGGTGGGAATTTCTTTGACGGGGTCATTACCCCCAAGCGCATCCACATTTTATCAACAGAGTTATCCACATATGTTAAGAGATGTTGGGTGAGAAAAATCATTCATGTCGACATGGATTGTTTCTACGCCGCGGTCGAGGTCAAGCACCGCCCCGAGCTGCGCGGAAAGCCTTTAGGCGTTGGCGGTCCGCCGAATTCGCGCGCCGTGCTGACGACCGCGAGTTACGAAGCGCGGCGCTTCGGCGTGCGCTCGGCCATGCCTTCGTCACAGGCGGTGCGTCTATGCCCCGATTTGATTTTGGTGCGCCCCAATTTCGAGCTCTATAAAAAAGAGAGCCGCGCCGTCCGCGAAATTTTTCGGCGTTTCACGTCGGCGATCGAGCCGTTGTCGTTGGATGAAGCGTACCTGGATGTGAGCGGTTCCATGCTGTGTTCCGGCAGCGCGACGTTGATCGCGAAGGAAATCCGCAAGAGTATTTTCGAGGAATGCCGGCTCACCGCGAGCGCCGGGATCGCGCCGAATAAATTTTTAGCGAAGATCGCGAGCGACTGGAACAAACCCAACGGCCAGTTCACGATCCGCCCCGAAGACGTCGCGGACTTCATGCCCGCGCTGAAAATCGAAAAAATCTGGGGCGTCGGCAAAGTCACCGCCAAGAAGATGCACGGCTTGGGTTTGCATACTTGCGGCGACATTCAGAAGATGCCTTTGGCGGAGCTTACGCGGCACTTCGGTTCGCGCGGGCCCGAGCTGGCCGCGTTGGCGCGCGGTGAAGACAGCCGCCGGGTCGAGTCGTCGTGGAAACGCAAGTCTTTGTCGGTCGAAGAAACCTACGGCGTCGATATCGCGACGTTGAAAGAATGTGCGGCGAAGCTGCCCGAGCTCTACCAAGATTGGGAACAACGCATGATCAGGAGCGGCGAGCGCGACAATATCCGCAGCATCGTCGTGAAGCTCAAGTTCCCCGATTTCAAAACCACCACGCACGAGAGCGCCATGCGCGGCTGGCCGGTGCTGGCCGACTTCGAGAAGCTGCTGGCCCGCGCCTGGGAACGCCGGGGCGAACCGGTGCGCTTGCTCGGAATAGGCGTTCGTTTAGAGGGCGATGCGCCCCGCGAAGAGAGCGCCCAATTGAGTTTGCTTTGAACGCGCGCGACTTTTAATCCGCGTAGTCGCGGGCGTTGATGCCGTACTTTTCGATTTTACGGAGCAGCGTCTTCTTCGGGATGTTCGCGTGCAAAGCCGTCTGGTTGATGCGGCCTTTGAACATCTTCAAAGCTTTGACGATGAACTCGCGCTCGAAGGCTTCTTTGTGCTTGTTGAAGTCCAGCGAGTCGCCGCTGATCTTCACCAGATCATCGGCGTTCAACGGCGCGGCGCCGTCCCCGTCATCGTCGTCGGCGCCGGCCGGCGCGTCGTCCGTCAACACGCCGCCCATGGCGATCATCTCTTCGCGCGCCTTCAGCTGGGCGGCCGACAGCTCCGTGCCGGTCGCGGCCAGAATCGTTTCGGGCAACGACGACACTTGCAGCATGTTCGACTCTTCCAGGATGAACGCGTGCTCGATGATGTTCTCGAGCTCGCGGATATTTCCCGGCCAGTCGTACTTCTTCAACACCGTCAGCGCCTCGGGAGTGACTCCCACCACTTTCTTGCCTTGGGCGCGATTGAATTTCTGGATGAACAGGTTCACCAGATTGTCGATGTCGGGACGTCGCTCGTTCAAGGACGGCAGCAAGATGGGCATGACGTTCAAGCGATAGTACAAGTCTTCGCGGAACTCGCCCTTTTTGATCATGTCTTCCAGGGGACGGTTCGTCGCCGCGATGATGCGCACGTTGGCTTCGATCTCGCGATTGGCGCCGACGGGCGTGAACACTTTCTCTTGCAGCACGCGCAAGAGCTTCACCTGCATCAGCAGCGGCAGGTCGCCGATCTCGTCCAAGAAAAGGGTGCCGCCCTCGGCGTACTGGAATTTGCCGATCTTGCGTTGATCGGCGCCGGTGAACGAACCCTTCTCGTGACCGAAAAGCTCGCTCTCGAACAGGTTCTCGGGGATGGCGGAACAGTTGATGGCGACGAATTTGCCGTCTTTCATCGACGAGTTCGAGTGAATCGCGCGCGCGATCAACTCTTTGCCGGTACCCGAGGCGCCGCGGATCAAGACGGGAGTCTCGACTTTCGAGAGACGCATGATCACGTTGAAGACCTTGCGCATCTGCGAGGTTTGGCCGATGATTTCGCGGCCGGCCTGGGTCTGCATGGGGAAAGACGCCGACGCCTGCGAAATCAACGAGTACGCGTTGATGGCGCGATCGACCATGGCCACCAGATCCTCGCTCTTGATGGGTTTTGAGACGTAGTTGAACGCGCCTTCTTTCACGGCGCGAACCGCGTCGTCGATGTTGGCGTAGGCGGTCAAGATCAGCACGATGATCGAGGGATCGTGTTCCTTGATCACGCGCAAGGCTTCCATGCCGCTCATGCGGGGCATGTCGACGTCGAGCAAAACCATGTTGTAGGTCTTGGACTTCACTTTTTCGACCGCGTTCACGCCGTCGAAGGCCTCATCGACCATGAACCGTCCCGTGGCGGCCAGCGCGGATTGTACGCTCAGGCGCAGCCCCGGATCGTCATCGCAAACGAGTACGTTAAACATGGAGTCCTCCTTGATCTAATAAATCGGGTTCCAAATTCAAATTCATGGGCAAACGGACCGTGAAGGTCGAACCCTTGTCGATTTGGCTTTCGACGTCGATGCGACCGTTATGCAATTCCACGAAGTATTTGGCAAGGTACAGGCCCAGTCCGTTGCCCGCGGTCACCGTGCGTGAGTTCTTCGCGCGGTAGAAGCGGTCGAAGACGCGCGGCAGATCCTCGCGCGGAATCCCGCGTCCTTGATCCGCCACCTGAATGACCACTTCGTTGTTCACTTCTTCGGTGGAGACCAGAACCTTCGTGCCATTCGGAGCGTACTTGATCGCGTTCTCGATCAGATTCGCCAAAACCGTGTTGATCAAGCCTTCGTCCACGCGGATCGAGAACAGCGGCTCCAGTTCGGTGACGAGTTCGATGTCCTTGCGCTTGGCCATGTATTCGTGCTTGCGGATGACGTCCAAAACCATGCCGTTCACGTCGCGCGACTTGAGCTGCAGTTTCATCTCTTTGGACTCGATGCGCGAGAGCGACAGAATCGAGCCGATGAATTCGGTGAGCTCGTGGCTCGACTCTTGAATCGTGTTCAGGGCCTTGCTCTGGCTTTGCGTGAGCGATTCGTTTTGCAGGATCTCGGTCATGCCTTGGATGCGCGCGAGCGGCGTTTTCAAGTCATGCGACATCATCCGCATGAAGTTGGACTTCAATTCCTCGACCTGGGTGAGCAAGCGGTTCTTCTGGTAGTATTCCCAGCTGCGGCGATTCTCGATGATCAAGCGGTAAGGTATCACGAAGTAATAACAGATGAAGACCGCGACCAGCGGATGCGCGACCGGAATCATGAAGCTGAGCCCCGCGAACAAAACCAGCGACAACACCAGGAATGTCATCACCGAAGCGCCGAGCACCGCCAACCCTTGCGTCGGGCGGGCGCCGAGCACGACATATATAGTCAGCAAGGAAACCAAGAACGTCAGGATGAACAACACCCAACGCGGCGAAAAGCGCGGAGCCTGGTTCAAGATCATCGTGTCCAGGATATTGGCGTGCATTTCCAAACGACTCAACGCGAGCAAGTCTTTCGATAAAGGCGTCGTCACGTAGTCGGCGGCGGCTTCCAGCGTATCGCGGCCGATCAGAATGATCTTACCGCGCACCGTCTCGGGATCGATATTGCCTTCCAGCACATCGATGAACTTGAGTTGCGGGTAAGCGCCCTTCGCGCGGTAGCGAATCATCATTTGTTTCGAATCCAGAAGTTCGAACGCGCCTTTGTAGTCTTCGCTCCGGGCAAGGCCGTTGAAACGCTTGGCCAGATCGCCGTGCACCATGAACTGATTCTCGTACGACAAGATCAATCGGCGCGTGACGCCGTCTTTGGCGAACATCGTGCGGTCGGTGGTGACGGGCGCGCTGACGATCGGAATCAACTCGAACGGCGCGGCCAGCGGATCCAGTTTCGTCGCGCCGGTCTTGGGCAAATCATTGTCGCCGTACATGAAGGGCAAGCGACCCGCGATCTCGGCCAGGGTCGTCAAGTCCTCGTACGATCCTTGAATTTGCGAAGGATTGACGAAGGACACGACCTGCATCGGCGCCGCTTGCTGGAGCTTTTGTAAGACCACGGCCCAATCCAAAGCTTCGGGATCGCGTTTGAGTTTCTTCAACGTGTCGTACTCGATCGACAGCAAAACCACGTTGCCCGAGACCGCGGGGCGCGGGCTCAGAAGCATGCGCAGGTCATAGGCCATGTACTCGATCACATCGAGTTGGAAGGGCGCCAAAATCACGGTGATGATGAAGGCGAACGCGAACTTAAGCGAGTGATGCACCCATTTATTGTGAAGCCAACTTTCAAGCCAGTTGACTGACATGCTCTCTCCTTGAGCGTTCAGGAACCCAGATCCTCTGGGTCTTGCCAGGCTTGTATAGCAATAGAGACGCCAGCGCGTCCGCCCTCAGCTCAAACGTACAGTGTCAGAGTGACACCGCCGTGCCAAGAGCCGGAACGGCCTGTGACTATATTTCACGCGTGTTCACGGGGGCGACAGTCGTCTATTCCTGAGCGCCTTCAGGCGCGGTTTCCGAAGCCGGCGCGGAATAGGTCAGGAAAATACGGCGGCGGAGGTACGAAATATCCTCTTTGCCGGTTTCGTCGTTCTTCTCCAAAATGGCGATTTCGACGATGATCGACTGATCTTGTTTACGAATCGTGATCGCGCCTTTGCCGTCGGCCGTTTGGTAGCTCTTGTCGGTGAGTTTGGCCGCATTGATGGCGTCGACGACCGACAGCGCGTCGGTCACGTCTTTGACATACGCGTCCTCAAGGCCGGCCGCGGTGAGTTTGGTCGAGAGCACGCGGGCGTTCTCGCTACGCGTGAGTTTCTGATCTTTCACGATCGTGAATTTCGGCTCGAGTTCGATGTGGCGGCCCGAATCGAAATCCGTGACGAGTTTGCTCGAAGCGGATTTGTTCGAGACCACGAGTTCCGCCGATTGCTCGCGAACCGCGTGGACGTCGTTGCCTTTTTCCGTGGCGTGCACATGGGTGGCGACGCTGGTGAGAACGTATTCCCCCTCGGCCAAAGCGTCCACAAGAACGGCTTGGCCGGATTCAAAGGTCTTGAGGATTTCATTGATGGAGTTCACTTGAGCGGTCTGCTCCGTGCCGCCGCCGAGGTTGCCGCCGCCGCTTGAAGAGCCGCCATCGCCGCCGTTTTGACCTTTGTTGCCCAGGGTTTTGTTCAAACCCGTGCGCTTGCCGCCCTTTTTGCCGTCGCCGCAACCGACGGCGATCGTCGATACGGTCAGGGACATCAAAACAGCGATCAAAATATTCTTGCGGTTCATGGATACCTCCGAGGCACGCGCCCTGAGGTAAAAAATACAAAGCCCATGCCTGGCTGGGGACCGCTTAAAATGTATTAGAAGGGCTAACTTCGCCGAAAAACGGCGGTTTCTTTATTCGCAGGACCAAAAACAGCCCAGAGCTTCGCTTTGCTCAAGGCAGCTATTGGCGTCGGTGATTTTGCGGCATTCGCTATTGCCTTCACAGGTCGACGTGCACTGTAACTCTTCGAAATCAGGAATTAATTCGATAATCGACGCCGTGTCGCGGGTGGTGCGATAACCGTCGTCCCCGCCGCGGTTGCCATAGGCAAGGGCGCTCACCGGAAGACATATAATGATTGCAAGGGCGAGTAACCGTGACAAAGTTTCTCCTATACGTCACATAAGCAGAATCTATATACGGGAGAAGTTTAGGCAATGTCAATAGGCCCAATTGGCAAAAACCAATTCTAATTCTTCGGGCATCTCCGGCAGGTTCGGGAACTTCGATTGGAGCTGCGCGCGGCTGATCTTGCGGAGCTCGACCCCTTCGGGCCAAGCGAAGTCGGCGTTCTCAAACAACGCCTGATGAGCTTTGGCGATCTCTGTCCACACGGGCAGTGCCGCGCTGGCACCGGTTAAGCCCATGGCGGTGTTGTCGTCATAGCCGACCCACACGACCGTGAGCAGATGCGCGTTGAAACCGACGAACCACGCGTCTTTGGTGTCCGAAGTCGTTCCCGTTTTTCCGGCAAAGGGACCGGTGAGTCCCCAGGCCCGGGCCGCGCGCGCGGTTCCGACTTCGAGCGATTGTTTCATCATGCCGACGAGCACGGCCGAGGCCTGCGATCCGAGTTCAACGGTCGTCGAGGGTTCGCGCATGTAAAGTCCTTCGCCATGCGGGTCCTCGACCCGCACGACGGTGTGAATATGGTCGCCAAGGCCGAAGCGCCCCAGCGTCGTGAAGCCTTGCGCGACCTCCCACGGTGAAACTTCAAACGCGCCGAGCGTAAGGGACGGCAAACGTGGTACCGATCCGCGGATTCCGCTCTTTTGAATCGTGTCGGCGATGCGTTCGAGTCCGACCTCTTGGCCCACTTTGGCGGCCGGAATATTCAGCGATTGGGCCAGGGCGAAGAAGTACGGCACTTCGCCGTGAGTTTTGCCGTCATAGTTGCGGGGCTTCCACACGTTCTTGCCGACCTTCAATTCAAACGGCTCGTCAATGACCACCGTGAGCGGATCGTGATCCGTGTCGCTTAAGGCCGGCCAATACACGAAGGGTTTGACGACCGAGCCGATTTGCCGACGGCTGTCGAACGCGCGATTGAACTGGGTCGCGCGGTAATCGCGCCCCCCGGTGAGGGCCAGCACCTGCGCGCTGGCCAGATCGATCGTGAGCGCCGCGACCTGGAGCGGTTGTTTCGAGGGCTTCTTGATTTTGCCCTCGACGGCGCCGATGACTTTCGCGATCCCGCTCATCATCAGGCTCTGCGCTTCGGCATCGAGCGTGGTGTAGATCTTGGCGCCGCTCTCGGCGGATAAATCCCAGCTCTGGAACTCCTTGAGCGCGGTCATCACGAAATAAGGGGCGTGCGCGCGTTTTTGCTCGGGCGGCAGCGCGGGAAGCGGCGCCACGGTCGCGGGGCCTTTCTCTTGGTCGGCGATCATGTTCTCTTCGCGCATCTTCGAAAGCACGAGTTCGCGCCGCGCTTGCGCCGATTCCGGGAATTTGAACGGTGAGTAGCGCCCGGGATTGTTGATGACCGCGGCCAGCAGCGCGCATTCCTCTAAATTCAAACGCGCGATCGGCTTGTCGAAGTACGCTTGCGAGGCCGCGCCGAAACCGCGCACCTGGTACGGACCACTCTGGCCCATGTAGATCACGTTCAGGTACATTTCCAGGATCTGATCCTTGCCGATCTGCGATTCGAGCATGATCGCCAAAAGCTGCTCTTCGATCTTGCGTTTCAGAGTCTTCCGGCTGTTCAGGAAAAAGTTCTTCACCAGTTGCTGCGTGATGGTCGATCCCCCTTCGGCCCACCGACCGGCCATCAGATTGCGCATCACCGCGCGCAAAATTCCGGTCGGCGAGACTCCGCGATGCACCAGGAAGTCCCGGTCTTCGATCGCCGTCGCGGCCTGCAGGCAGTAAAGCGGCATGTCGCTGAGCGGAGTGTTGATTTGCAGAATCGGCTGGCCGTCAAAGAACTGCGTGATCAGGCGCGGGTAGAGCGAAGCCCAATCGGTTTTGGTGAGCGGCAGTCCGCGGTAGAGATCGCGAATCCAGCCGAACTCGTCATAGGTGACCACGAGATTTTCGGCTTTGACGATCAGGCAGTCTTTGGCGCGGTCATTGAAAGTCAATCCGGTCACGCGCGCGCACGCCTCTGCGTCGCTCCATTCGAAATCACGCCCCGCAGTGAGAGCGCGGGCCGCGAACTCCGCGTCGAGAGCGGCTTTCGGCATGCGGCGTCCCGGAGAGAAGACGATGCCTTGCGAATACACCTCGAGCGGCGGCAGAACCCAGCCTTTCTCGAGCCGCTGCGTGATTTTCGATTGCAGCGAAATGGTCACCGCGCCAAGGCCGATGACGAAAATTGAAAAGGCGGTCGATAACGCGATCAGGAGGCGAGCTCTCAAACTCATCGTCGCTTGACATTAGGGGGGCGCGTGTCTTTAGTCAAAGGCATGAAAATCAGCGACAAACAAATGACCCGCATGGCGCGCGCCATTCTCGAGGGACTCAAAGCGCAGAAGGTGATCGAGTTCAAAGACAGCGAGCAAAACGTTTTGAACCGCGCCGCCGCGATCATCAAAAGCGACTTCTTGCGCGAGTCCGAGCTCGACAAGGAAGTGAATCGCATGATGGACGATTTGGAGCGCCAGAATCCGGGCGAGTTCCAGCGTTACAAGATGTTCCCGATGCTTAAGCGTCGCCTGGCCAAAGAGAAAGGCATCATTCTATGAGCGGCATCAGCGAAGATCGCGTGGCGCACTTGGCGCGCATCGTGGTCGACGGCATCTGGAACGACGACATGGTCGATTACGTCGATGACGACGCGGCTTTGCGCGCGGGCAAAAAAGGCCTGAATGAATTCGTGAAGAGTCTTGCCGAGGTCGAGACCTCGGTGAACGCCAAAATCGCCTCGCTCAAGCGCGGCGTGGTCGAGGGCAGTCCCGAGTGGGACGTGCTCTACGGAAAATATTTTGAAGAGGAGATGCAAAGACGTGGCAACTAAAGCGAAGAAGAAGCCGGCTAAGAAAGCTCCGGCGAAGCGATCCAGACCGGCGAAAAAACCGATGACCGCCAAACCGGTTTCCGCGCGCGCGCGAAAGCTCATCACGCCTCTCGATGACCGCATACTGGTCCGCTTCGAGACGGCGAGTGAAACCACGGCCGGCGGCATCTATATCCCCGGCACGGTGGCCGAGCGCCCGAATCGCGGCCAGGTCATCGCGAGCGGTCGCGGTCATCGCGGCAAAAAAGGCGTGCTTCGTCCGCTCGACGTCGCGGTCGGCGACACGATACTGTTTCCGCAGTTCGCGGGAACGAAGATCGATATCGACGGCGAGGAACTTTTAATCCTCCGCGAAGAAGATGTCTTAGGCATCGTGACATAATTTTTCCTCTGCACAATTCTTAAGCAAAGCGCGCATTACTTCTTGTGGCGCGTGGTCAACTGATGTTTTGATTTGACTGAAAGGACCCCGATGCTAGGCTCACTGCAAATTTCACGGGCGGTTGTGATGCGAAAAAACTTGAGTCTTTTCCTCACTCTCGGCGTGTCGATCCTCTCCTTTGTTTCAACTTCAGCCATGGCCGACATCGAATGGAGCGGGGTCTATCGTTTCGAGGGTAACTTCTTGAAGAACTCCGAGTTGAGCGATCGTGGACGCGAACTGTCCTACGGGCTCAATCATTTGGTGCTGCGGCCAAAGATCGTCGCGGGCGACGGCATCACTATATATGGACAGTTCAACATCTTTAACGACGTGACCAATTACCCGAACTCGCAAATGGGTCAGGTGTGGGGCAGCGGCGTCCGCAATGCGGCCACTCCCGCCGCGGGCACGACTTCGGCGCAAGATTCGAACACGATGTCGCAAACTCAGAACGCCGAGACGATCCTGGTCTCGCAGCTCTATATGACTTTGTCGCACGAGTACGGCCAGCTCTTGCTCGGCCGGGCTCCCTTGCACTTCGGTCTCGGCATGACTTACAACGCCGGTCGCGGATTGTTCGATCACTGGTACGACACGAGCGATCTGGTCGGTTACAAGTTCATTCTCGGCAACATCTACATCTTGCCGATGTTCGGCAAGTCCAGCGAAGCGTTCGTGCACAAAAACGACGACCTGAACGACTACATGGTTCAGCTGCAGTACGAAAATCCCGAGACGGACATCCAGATGGGCGCGTTTTACCAAGTTCGTAAAGGCGGCGAGTCGGCGAGTGATGCGCCGCTGGGTTCAATCGGTTCGGGCGCTGGCACGCACACGACGTCGGTGAATTCGAAAACCGTGAACGTGTTCGCGCTTCGCGACAGCCAGAACATTCGCTTAGGCTTGGAAGCCGCTTTCCAATCGGGTGAGACCGGCGTCGTCAATCCGAACGGCGAGAAGGTGACCTGGGGTGGCTTCGGCATCGTCGGCGAAGTCGAATACCGTCCCGAAGGCAGCAACTGGAATTGGATGCTCAAAGCCGGTACGGCCAGCGGCGGCGATCCGGCGACGGCGGATAAATATGAGGGTTACATCTTCGATCGCAATTACGACGTGGCGTTCTTGCTGTTCAACCATCCGCTCGGTCAGGCGGACTTCTTGCGCACCGGCGCGATCACGGGCGGGACGACCGATACCGAGGGCCGTATCAATAAGACGGATGTCGAAGCGATTTCGAACGTCCTATATGTAGCGCCCGGCGCGAAGTACAAGTTCAACGATCGCTGGTCCATGGACAACACGCTCGTGACGGGATGGCTCGGCACCAATCCGATCGTGGGCAGCGATACGGCCAAGGATTTGGGCTACGAATGGGATATCTCGGTCAATTTCACGCCACGCAAAGGAGTGATGTGGGTGAATCAAGTCGGATTGCTGCTTCCGGGGGACACCTGGAAGGCCGGCAATGCCTTTGACTCCAGCTTTATGTATGGATTCGCGACTAAGGCCGCCATCAGCTTCTAGTTAACCTCAGCTTGATTCAGCATCTTGTCGGCAGCTTGTATTGATGGTGGTGGCAAGGCCCAGGGGGCAACCCCTGGGTTTTTTTGCGCTCTTGGGGTGTCAGCCCGTTGGGCAGTCTAAGTGCTGGAATTCATTTCGGTACGTAGTTCCGTTTTCGGGTTTGTGGCAAGGATTCGACACAATGGGCGTCCGATCGGGATATGTCTGATATCTTATAAAATATAGTAAAATCAATAGGTTAAATGTGGAGCGGGCGGCCTGGAGCGGTTCTTGGACTATTCCCGGTTAGGAACCATAGCGTCCAGTTTGAAGGAGTACGCCATGTCGAATCAAAACAAAGCCCTGTTCGTGTTGCTCGGAGTGCTGATGTTCAGTCTGTCGAGTCTTCCGGGTTTCTCAAACCCTGTCCAGGGCAGTTCAGAGCTCGCGTCGCTTTCGGATGCGCTGAAGAAGTGCAAACTCGGCGATAAACTAAAAGACGGCGAGTCGGTCACTTGCGATGAGGCCGAGATCGACGGTTCCAAGGTTCAGGTGAAGGTCACCAAAAAGGCTTCGGAAGCTTCGGCCGGGGAAACCGCCGCGGCTATGGCGGCGGGCGCTGAAAAAGAAGAGGAACTTGAAGTCGAAGTTCGTCTGGAAACGGAGTGCTCAGCCGGATGCGAAGATGGCAAGCGTTCGAACAGCAACAAAGTTTCGGTGACATCTTCCCTTCAAGACGTGACCGCCAAAGTTCTGGAGACGGCGAGAGACGAAGTCAAATCTTTGAAAGCCGACGCTTCGAAAGAGAACTCGAAGGCCGAGAAAGAACTCGCCTGCTTGATCGATGAAGACGGCAAGACGATCGACGACACCAAAGCATGGAACCTGACGAAGATCATGAAGTGCCGCGCGGAAACCTACGCCGATTTGAAGAGCGACGATCCGGAAAAGGCCGCGGAGTACTACGATAAGTATATGCGTGAAAAACTCCAGGAGCTCGTTTCGTCCAAAGACGCGAGCATGCGCCAGCTGGGCGTGAGCGCGATGACCGCCATTCGCGGCGGCAAAGCGTGTAACTTCCAGAACAATCAACTGGCCGCGCGTGAGATCACTCCGCTGACTTACGTTCAAGATTCGACTTGCGATCTGGATCATTACGCCCGCTACCAAAACGCGCTGGCTTACGCGCAGAACGATTTGGACAAGGCCCGCCAAATGGGCGACGAAGAAGCCGAAGAAGCCATCTTGAAGCACGCGGCGAATTTGCAAAAGCGTTGGGATCCGTATTTCAAATCGCGCTTGAGCTTCTTGAACACGGCGGACACCCTGTCGAACCCGTGGGGCAACACGCTCTCGACCGACATCGGTGAGTTCCAGTCGGCTCTTGAAGCCAATTTGAAGGCGATCCAGAACAAGCACGCCGATATGGTGAAAGCAAACAGAGAAAACGGCGAAGCCGAGCGTCCGTTCACCCAGGGCCGCGATGCACGCGGCTCGGTGACCCGCCCGTCGACGGGTCTTGATGGCTCCGGCCGCGCGAGCGGCGGTTTGCCCGGCAAGGCCTGCAACAAGCAGTACAATGGCGCGCCCAAGGCCGGCCCCGTCAGTTGCTAGACAGGGACTTCTAAGCTAAGGGATATCCCTTAGCTTATGAAAATCGAATTCCGCAAAATTGAACCTACGCCTCATGCCCACGAATGGTCTTCGTGGGCATGGCAGTTCAAGAACGGGCTCACCCGCGCGGAAGATTTTGCCCCTTACTTCGAACTCACCTCTTCGGAGCGCGAAGCCTTTGCCCGCGGCACGGGCTTTCAAGTGCGCGCCACGCCTTACTACGCGGCCCTGGCGGATCGTACGATCGCCGCCGATCCGATCCGCCGCATGATTTTGCCGACGGCGCGGGAACTCGAAGGCGTGGGGCAGCAGGTGAGTGATCCGTTGGGCGAGCGCCGGCATTCTCCACGCGAGCGTTTGATTCATCGCTATCCCGATCGCGTATTGTTTTTAGTGACCGATCAGTGCGCTTTGTATTGCCGCTACTGCCTGCGCAAGCACTTCACGGGGCAGGAGCGGGCGTTCGTGGGTTCCAAGGATTATGAAGCCGCTTTGGTTTACCTGCGCGGCGCCACGGGCGTGCGCGAAGTGATTCTGTCGGGTGGCGATCCGCTGTCTTTGGGCGACGCGCGTTTGGAGCGCGTCTTAAGCGACTTGCGCGCGATTGAGCATATCGAGTTGATTCGGGTGGGCAGTCGCATGCCGGTTGTCTGCCCCATGCGCGTGACCGCGGAGCTCGTGTCGCTCTTTAAAAAATATAAACCCGTCTATTTCATGACCCATTTCAATCATCCGCGCGAACTCTCGCACGACGGCGCGGTGGCGCTTGAGCGGCTGGTCGACAACGGCGTGCCGGTCTTCAATCAATTGGTGCTGCTCAACGGCATCAACAATCACCCGGCCATCGTGCAAGCCCTCTCGCGTCGCTTGCTGTTCCTGCGCGTGAAGCCCTATTACATGTTTCAATGCGATCCGAGCGAGGGGAGCGAGCATTTTCGCACCTCGGTCGACGAGTCGCTGGCGATTCAACGCGAGCTCTGGGGGCGCCTGTCGGGACTCGCGATGCCGAATTTGTCTTTGGATATTCCGGGCGGAGGCGGCAAAGTCGGACTCGTGCCGAATTTCGAAACCGCGCGCGCCGAAAACGCCCGTACCTTCATCGGGTGGGATGGCCGGCCGGGCGTCTACGAAAATCCCGCGCGGGCCTCGATCGTGCCGGATATCACCGATTATGAAGAAGAGTGGCGAACTCTAAAAAGTCAGAGCTACGGAACCGGGAACCCCGAAAGCTAAGCGTTTCATGTGACTAGTTGGTACCGCAGCGCCCGGCGCAGATGGCGCTGGGGTAGCCCTCTTTCAGGCACATGTCCCAGCAGGCATTCTGAGCGCCGGGCGAAACGATCCCGCATCGACCCGCGCAGAGCGAACTTGTATACCCCTCTTCCGCGCAGGCGCTCCAGCATTTCAGGCTCGCGTTTTCGCTCACGATTCCGCAGCGGCCGGCGCAAGTCGCACTGGTGTAACCCTCTTTCAAACACGCATCCCAGCAACGCTGACTCCCGCTCACGCCATCGTCGCAGTTGTTCTGGGCATGCATCACCCGCGAACCGCCATTTTGCATCAGCAGCCGCACGTCCTGAACCGCGTGCTCCCGCACCAAGCGCAAATCGTTGGCCGACAAATCCGCCCACGCCGAGCCCCAGAATAAGAAACCCAAAACTAGAATTCGAAACATGTTTACCTCCTAAATGATTTCCAATCGCGCGTACTTGACCACGAACTTTTTGAACGTCTGATCGTGAAACACGACGCTGACCTTCTGCATGTCGCCGGTGCCCTCGACCTGATAGATCGCGCCGACTCCGAATGTCGGATGGCGCACGCGCATGCCCTTCACGTAATCGCGCGTTCCATCCTGGCTGGCGCTCTCGTAATCCGGCATCTGATCGAAATCGCCGCCGGCCGCATTGCCGCCGCGCGGGCGACGACCGCCCCGCGGAGCTTGATGATCCCTTGAGAATCCGGCTTCCGCCCCGGCACCGGCGCCGTACTTCTCTTGGAAACGGTCCAAGAACGCCGGCCGTGAAGATCGAGATTTGCGGTAAACGAATTTCTCGGGAATCTCCTTCAGGAAGCGCGAGGGCGGATGCATCTGCTCTTGACCCCAAACGCGACGCGATCGCGCGTAGGTCATGAACAATTTCTTGCGCGCGCGGGTCATGCCGACGTAAGCGAGCCGCCGTTCCTCTTCGACGCTTTCGGGATCGGCCTCGTCGATCGAGCGCGAAGACGGAAACAACCCCTCTTCCATGCCCACCATGAACACGACCGGGAATTCCAGGCCCTTCGAAATATGCAAGGTCATCAGGGTCACGAAGTTCGTGCCCTCCTCGACGCTGTCGGCGTCGCTCACCAGGGCCATCTCTTCCAGGAAATTGGTCAGAGTCGCCTCTTCGCCGCGCTCTTGTTCGAACTGGCGGATGGCGTTGGCGAACTCCTCTAAGTTGTCGATGCGCGATTGCGACTCGGGGGTGTTCTCTTCCTTCAAGCGAATCACGTACTCGGTGGCGTCCAGGAGCTCGACGAACAGCTCGCCGAGCTTCAAGATTTTCGCGCGCGCGCCGAGCTCGTCCATGAAACCGCGGAACTCGCGCAGCTTTTTAGCGGCGCCCGCGTGCACCAGGCGCTGCTCAGCGGCGGCCAAGATGGCGTCGTAAAACGTGATCTTGTGTTGGATCGCGTACTCTTCAATTTTCTCGACGGTGGTCTTGCCGATCCCGCGCGCGGGCACATTGATGATGCGCTGAACGGCGATGTCGTCGGCCGGATTCAAAAAGGTCTTCAGGTAGCCCAAGACGTCCTTGATCTCCATCCGCTCGTAGAATTTGACGCCTCCGACGAGCTTATAAGGAATGTTGGGGCTGCGCATATGATCTTCGAGCACGCGCGACTGAGCGTTCGTGCGGTAGAAGACCGCGAAGTCGGAATAAGACATCGCTTCCGACGGTTCGCGCATGATGTTTTCGATGTTCTGCACGACGAAGCGGGCCTCTTCGTACTCGTTGATGTCCTCGTGCACGTGGATGAGTTCGCCGTCCTCGTTGTTCGTAAAGAGCGTCTTGTCTTTTCTTTGCGTGTTGTGGCGGATCAAGTCCGAGGCCGCCGTCACGATGTTTTTAGTGGAGCGGTAGTTTTCCTCGAGCTTCACGATTTTGGCTTCGGGGAAATCTTTTTCGAAAGTCAGGATGTTGGTGATGTCCGCGCCCCGCCAGGAATAGATCGACTGGTCCTCGTCACCCACCACGCACAGGTTGCGATGCGCTTCCGCGAGCTGCTTCACGATTAGGTACTGGATATGATTGGTGTCCTGGTACTCGTCGACCGAGATGTACTGAAAGCGGTCCTGGTATTTCTTTAAAATATCGGGATACGAACGGAACAGATCGTAGACCTTGAACAGCAGGTCGCCGAAGTCCAAAGAGTTGGCGCGCTTCAATTCCTCTTCGTAAATCCGGTACACCTCGATGCTGCGCTCGTCCCACCACATCGAATTTTTCTTGGCCAAGTCCGCGGGCAAAAGCGCCTGCTGTTTGGCCTCGTTGATCTTCGCCTGAAAGCCGCGGGGCGGGTACATCTTGTCGTTGATGTTCAGTATGTTCAGAACTTTTTTAATCAACGACACCTGATCGCTATCGTCGTAGATCGCGAAGAACGGCTGATAATCCAGAAGGTGAATGTCCTCGCGCAAAATCCGGGCGCAGGTCGAGTGGAACGTCGACACCCACATGCGCTCGTAAACGGGAATGCCCAATTCCCCTAAGAGCTTCACCACGCGGTGTTCCATCTCGCGCGCGGCTTTGTTGGTGAACGTGACCGCCAGGATCTGATCGGCCGTGGCCTCGCCTTGAGCGATCAAGTTGGCGATGCGATAGGTGAGCACGCGCGTTTTCCCAGAGCCCGCGCCGGCCAAGATCAAGAGCGGACCGTTCAAGGTCGCCACGGCCTCGGCTTGCCGCTCGTTCAGGAGCTCTGAAAACTTTTTTAGAATGGACAT
>DAISHW010000014.1:0-10450 GCA_036822295.1 Bdellovibrionales bacterium
ACGCTCACCAACTCCGGCGGGGTGACGGCGAGCGCGATGAGCGGCGCGGGCCTGGCGGCGCCGTTCTCGTTCAAAGGCGGCTCGTATCCGGGCACCGGTGGTTCATGCAACACGACGTTGGCCGGCGCCGGCGCGACCTGTACGATCGTCGTCGTTTACGCTCCGGGCGGTACGGGCGCGCATGCCGACACGATTGAGATCGCGTACAACGACGGCGCGGGTGGGCAACAAGCCACGCGCGACCTGGCCGGTACGGGCGCCAACCCGGCGGCCCTTTCGATCTCGGACGGTGCGACTTTCGATTACGGTCCGTTGGCCAATACGGCTTCGGCGGATAAGACCTTCACGATCACCAACACCGGCGGCGTCAGTGCGACTTCGGTCGGCGGTTCGGGCCTTGCGGCTCCGTTCGCGTTCAAAGGCGTCGGCACCTATCCGGGCACGGGCGGCACGTGCGGCGTTTCGCTGGGGGTGGGCAGTTCGTGTACGATCGTGGTGACGTTCAACCCGACCGTCAACGGTTCATTCAACGACACGATCGACATCGGCTTCAACGACGGCGCTTCGGCGCAAACGTCTTCGCGCGACGTGACCGGTTCGGGCGCTCCCGAAGCGGTTATCACGATTTCGGACGGCGCGACGTACGACTTCGGCACTCTGGCCCAGAACGGCACGGCCAACAAGTCGTTCACCCTCACCAATTCGGGCGGCGTGACGGCGAGCTCGATGGCCGGTACCGGTCTGGCGGCTCCGTATTCGTACGCGGGCGGCGCGTATCCCGGGACGGGCGGCACGTGCGGCGCGACTCTCGCGGGCACTTTGACGTGCACGATCGTGGTCACTTACAATCCGACGACGGTCGCCACGCACACGGATACGATCGACATCAACTACAACGACGGTCTGGTCGGTCGCACGACCCATCGCGATCTGACGGGTACGGCGGTCACGGCGGCGACGCTGACGATTTCGGACGGCGCGACTTACGACTACGGTTTACAAGCCACCGGTACGACGCACGAGAAGACCTTCACGGTCACCAACACCGGTACGTTCGCGGCGTCTTCGGTTGCGGGCACGGGATTGGCCGCGCCTTTTGCCTTCAAGGGCGGCACGTATCCCGGGACGGGCGGTACGTGCGATGCGTCGCTCAACGGTTCGAATTCGACGTGTACGATCGTCGTGACGTACGCGCCGTCGACGACCGGCGCGCATTCGGACTCGATCGAGATCAATTACAACAACGGCGCGAGCGCGCAACAATCCACGCGCGCGTTGGCCGGTACGGGCGCGGCTCCGGCGCTTCTGACCCTGAGCGACGGTCCGGCGTACGCGTTTGGCGGCAAAGCCAACGGTTCGACCACTGAAAAAACCGTCATGATCACCAACTCGGGCGGCGTCAGCGCGACCTCGTTGACCGGAGGCGGCCTGGCGGCTCCGTATTCGTTCAAAGGCGGCGGCTACCCCGGTACCGGCGGCTCGTGCAGTACGACTTTGGCCGCCAGCGCCTCGTGCTCGATCATCGTGGTGTTCGCGCCGTCGAGCACGAACTCGTACGCCGACACGATCGAAATCGGTTACAACGACGGTGTCGCCGTTCAGCAAGCGACCCGCGATCTGACCGGCTCGTCGACCCCTCCGGCGACCCTTACGGTTTCGGACGGCGCGACTTACGATTACGGCACGATCATCACGGGTTCTTCGACGGATAAGTCCTTCACGATCACCAACACCGGCAACTTCACGGCCAGCACGATCGGCGGCTCGGGCCTGGCGGCTCCGTTCGGCTTCAAAGACACGACGTTCCCGGGCACGGGCGGCACGTGCGGGGCGACTCTGGCGCCGGCGGGAACTTGCACGGTCATCGTGACGTTCAATCCGACCGTCAGCACGACGTACAACGACACGATGGATATCACCTACAACGACGGCGTGACCACGCAGGTGTCGAGCCGGCCGCTCGCGGGCGCGGGCGGTCCTCCGGCCAACATCACGATTTCGGACGGCGCGACTTACAGTTTCGGCGCGGTCGCTCAAGGTTCGACGCATGAGAAGACGTTCACTCTGAACAACATCGGCGGCGCTTCGGCGACTTCGATGGCGGGCGCGGGACTCTCGGCTCCGTACTCGTTCAAAGGCGGATCGTTCCCGGGCACGGGCGGCACATGCACCGGTGGCACGCTCACCGGTTCCTCGAGCTGCACGATGGTGGTCGTTTACACGCCGACCACGGTCGCCACTCACAACGCCACCATCCAGATCAATTACTATGACGGCGCGAGCGCGCAGCAATCCACGCGCGCGGTGACGGGTTCGGCGACCGCTCCGGCGTCGCTGGCGATCTCGGACGGCGCGACTTACGACTACGGCATCAACGCGCTCACCAAAGTGAGCGAGAAAACCTTCACCATCACGAACAACGGCGATTTCTCGGCCTCGGCCATGACCGGTACCGGAATCTCGGCGCCGTTCGTCTTCAAGGGCGGCGCGTATCCCGGCACCGGCGGCACGTGCAACACGGCGCTCGCCCCGTCGACCTCATGCACGGTGATCGTGACGTACACGCCGACTTCGACCGGCACGCATAGCGGCACGTTCGACATCAATTACAACAACGGCGCCTCGGCTCAGCTGGTGCAGCGGGGCGTGACCGGCGTCGGCGCGACGGTCGCGCTGCTGGCGGTGTCGGACGGCGCGACTTACAACTTCGGCACGCGCGCGATCGGTTTGAACGCCGAGAAGCAATTCACCGTCACCAACTCGGGCGGCATCACCGCGACGGGCATGAGCGGCGGAGGCATCTCGGCCCCGTTCGCGTACAAAGGCGCCGGCTACCCGGGCACGGGCGGGGATTGCGGGACGACGCTGGCCCCGGCCGGAACGTGCACGATCGTGGTCGTGTTCACGCCGTCGACCTCGGGCGTGCAGAACAGCACGATTGAAATCGCCTATAACGACGGCCTGACCGTGCAGAGCGCCGATCGCGCGGTGCAAGGCACGGGCGCGGATCCGGCGTCACTCACGATTTCGGACGGTCCGACGTACAACTTCGGCAATCTGCAGACGGGCTTCACGTCCGATAAGACTTTGACCATCAACAACACCGGCGGAGTCAGCGCGACCGGCGTGGGCGGTTCCGGCCTGGCCAGCCCGTACTCGTTCAAAGGCGGAAGCTATCCGGGCGGCGGCACTTGCGGCAACACGATCGCGCCTTCCACGAACTGCACGGTGATCGTCACCTTCGCGCCGCTCTCGACGGGCGTGGCCAACGACACCGCGGACATTTCATACAACAACGCGATCACCACGCAGACCGTGTCGCGCGACCTGACCGGCACCGGCGTCGCGCCGGCGGCGCCGACTTCGTTGACCAAGATGTCGCCGGCGGGCGCCGCGGGCAACGTGACCTCTGTCACCATCCGCGTGGCGGGTGTCACGGAAAACAACGTCGTGAAACTGTTCACCGACAACAGCTGTTCGACCGAAGTCGCAAACGGCACGGTCAGCATCGGCGGCACGACGATCGATCTGGTCTGGTCGCCGATCCCGGTGGACGGCGCGTACACGTTCTACGCTAACCGCACGAACTCGGCGGGTACGACTTCGAGCTGCTCGGCCGCGACCGCGAGCTACACGCTCGATACGACTCCGCCGGTCCTGACGACCTTGGTGAACCAGGTTCCGGGCCGCTCGCCGCACTGGAACACGACCCCCACGCTGCGCGCGACGGGCACGTTTGCGAGCGACACGGTCACGATCTATTCGAACAGCGGCTGCACGACCACGGTGACGAGCTCTTCGGCCACCGGCGCGAGCGTCGACATCGTGCTGCCGACCATCTCGGCGCAGGGCACGTACAATTACTACGCCAAGGCCGCGGACGCGGTCGGCAACGCGACGTCTTGCGTGGGTCCGGTGGTCTACAACTACGACGTGACCGACATCACGGTCGCGTTCAGCTCGTTCTCGCAGATCGTGAATGAAGACACGACGGTCAGCGTTCCGCTCGTCATGAGCGCGACGAAGCCTTACGCGACGACGATGTACTACAAGACGCACGGTACGACCGTCGACGGGGTCAACACCACGGGCCTGGACGCCTCGGGTTCCTTCGTGATTCCGGCCAACACGACGAACTACAACTTCGAGTTCACGGCGGCGAACAACATGGTCGCTTCGAAGGACAGATACGTCGACATCGTGCTCTACGATACGAGCTATGAATACATTCACGCCGCGGGCCGCATCTACCACCGCGTGTTGATCAAGGACGACGATTCGTCGATCGTGGCGGCCAAGGCCTTGCCCGCGGGTAACGGGTACGCGACCTCTTGCTTCGTCGACGGAAACGAGAAGCTCTTCTGCGTCGGCGCGAACACTTACGGTAACGTCGGCGACGGAACCACCACGGATCGCGTGGACTACGTCGCCGTCGACGCTTCCACGAATTACAAGCAAGTCAGCATCGGTCGTAACCATGCCTGCGGTCTGACGGCGGCGGGCGACGTGAAGTGCTGGGGCAGCGATCAATACGGTCAGTTGGGCGACGGCGTCGTCAACCCGAACATGAGCACGCCGCAGACCGTGACCTCGCTGGGCAGCGGCAACAAGGCGATCGCCGCCGGGGGTTACTTCAACTGCGCGATCAACGCCTCGGACAAGCTTTACTGCTGGGGCCGCAACAACGTCCGTCAGATCGGCGACAACACGACGACCACGCGCGCGACGCCGGTCGCGATCGACTCCTCGAACACGTACACGAAGGTGGCGATGGGCGAGGATCATACTTGCGCGATCCGCTCGGACGGCGCGCTGTTCTGTTGGGGAAGCGGACAGACCGGAGCCGTGGGTAACGATTCCACCGCGAACACCGCGCAAGGTCCCCTGTACAACGTATTGTCGGGCACGGCATTCATGGACATCACCGCGATCACGAACGCCAATAAACTCTGGTGTTGGGGCGAGAACTCGAACGGTCAGTTGGGCAAAGGCAACACGACGGATACGGGCACTCCGGCCGCGGTCGACGTGTCGACGGACTATGCGCAGATCGCCGCGGGCCGTCTGCACACTTGCGGAGTGACCACGGCGGGCGCGATGCGCTGCGCGGGCAACAACGCTTACGGACAGCACTTCGACCGCACGGCCGAGCAGGTCACCACGTTCTACGCGGTCGGCGCCGGTCTTACCTTCGGGAAAGTCGCGAGCTTCGAGGATTCGACGTGGGGTCAACTGACGAACGGTGAAGTTTACTACGCGGGCTCCGACACGCTCTTCGCGTTCTCTGGCGACGGCACCACGACGCTGGTGAAGACGACGCCGGCGGTGATCGACGACGCCAAGCTGTACTCCAAGCTGGATCAAGGCTGGGGCGAGCGCGCGACGTGCGCGATCTACAACAACAAGATCCGTTGCGCGGGCGCTTCGGGCACGGAAGGCATCCTGGGGCTAGGCTCCGAGCCGTTGATCGCGGGCTTCGTTTACGTCGACCCGAAGAACGACTATCTGCAGGTCGCCTCGGGCCGCAACCACACCTGCGCGCTCCGTTCGAACAACAAATTGTTCTGCGCGGGCGCGGCGGCGCAGGCCGGTACGGGCGTATTGACCAATCTTTTGACCGCGGTCGACTCCGCGAACGACTACAGTTTCATCACCGTCGGCTACCAACATTCGTGCGGCATTCTGACTTCGGGCGCGCTGAAATGTTGGGGCACGGGCGCCAACGGCCGTCTTGGCCAAGGCGGCACCGGCAACCTGACGACGCCGACCACGATCATCGACTCGGGCACGTCTTACGCCTTCGTCAGCGCGGGCCTGGCGCACACCTGCGGCATCACCACCGGCGGCGTGCTGAAGTGTTGGGGCGCACAGAACGAAGGCCGTCTGGGCAACGGCGCCACGGGCAGCGCGAACGTGACTTCGCCGACCATCATCGACTCGGGCACGAGTTATCTGACGGTGAGCGCGGGTGAAAACCACTCTTGCGGCATCACCACCACCAACGTGCTGAAGTGTTGGGGCGCGGGCGCCAACGGAAAGCTCGGCACGGGCGGCACCGGCAACCAAGGTTCGCCGGTCGTGATCAACTCGGGAACGAACTACATCGACGTCGCGACCGCGAGCACTTCGACTTGCGCGATCAACGCTTCGGGCACGATGCGTTGCGCGGGCCAGTGGATCTACGGGATATCGGGCGCGACGGATCTGGATCATACGTCGTTCGTCGACGTCGATTCGGGCATCCATTACACGGAAGTCATCGCCAAACGCTACGCGATGTGCGCGAAAGACAACGTCGGACAGACGCGGTGTTGGGGTAACAACTTCTACAACACGTTCGGTAACACCGAGAACAATTGGTTCCCCGACGCAGTTCCGGTTCCGGGCTTCAACCAGTAGCCAATCTTGACCCTCTCGCGAAATTCAAGAGACAATTCCGGGAGAGGTATTGCGCATGAAGCACGTCATCCGTATTTTCACCGTGGCTCTTTTCTTCTCGCTCACGGCTTGCAATAAGGAACCCCAGGGCTTTGGTCTGCAGGGATCGTCGATCCGCTACCGCACCAAGGCCTTTGAAAACCCGGAAGTGCTTGCGGAAGTGAAAGGTCAGCAATACCTGAAAGGCCAGATCCTGGACAAATCGCCGGTGTTGGTCGATCTGAACGGGCAAGAGAACGACGCGCGCATCGCGCTCGCGTACTTGCGCGTGGTCGAGAAGCTCGGATCGCTCAAGCCTTTGGGCCAGGTCGAAATCTTCATGCCCGAATCCAAGACCCCGCTCGCGCAAATGCTGTCGCGCTTCGATCGCGAACCGACGCCGGGGCTTGGGGTCGTTTACCGCGCGCCGGCCCAGGGCCCTGTCGCCCGTTTCAAGGACATCGAAGTGACCGGCGATGAATTGAACTCGGGCCATATGGTCATGCAGTCGATCGAACAGCGCCGCTTCCAAGAGATCGCGCAACAGTTGAACAGCCAGCTCGCCCGCATCTTGCTCGGCGAAAAAGCCGCGGCCGAGAAGCGCTCGCTGCAAGAGCTGCTCGAGAAAGACGTGTACCCGGGCCAAAAAGTCGATGTCAGCGACGCGGAACTGATGGAGTACCTGAAGTCGATCGGTTTCGCGGCCTCGGAACTGACGCCGGAACTGAAGCCCCGTTTCGTCGAGGCGCTGAAGCTGCGCAAACGTCAAAGCGCGATGGAAGACTACGTCGCCAAGAATATCTTGAAAGGCCCGATCGACGTGAGCTTCACGGCCCCGCAGGCCAAGTTGAATTTGAATTCCGATTGGCGCCCGGTTTCGGGTTTCAAAGACGCGCCGGTATCGATGGTGGCGTTCAGCGGCAGCAACTGTCCGGATTGCGTTCCGTTCATCAACGCGCTCAAAGACACGATGTCCAAATACAAAGGGCACGTGAAGCTCAACTGGATCCACAACTTCAATCAAGCCGACGGCATCGCCCACATGATGGCGTCCGGCGCGCTCTGCGTGGACTCGCTCAAGCACGGCAAATCGGTCGAGTTCTTGAACGCCTTCGCCAAGGACAGCGATAAGGTCGACGAAAACTCGTTCGTCGCTTGGGCGGAAAAAAACGGCATGAAAGGCGATCAGTTGAAAGCCTGCATGATGGAGAAGAAGAACGAACCTTTGATCGCCCAACACCTGGACTACGCGCGCCGAATCGGTATTGTCGCGAACCCGACCTTATGGGTCGAGGGGCGCACGGTCCAGGGCGTGATCACCCCTGAACAGCTCGATGCGCTGATTAACGACAGTATTCGCACCAAGGGCTCGAGTTGGTTCCAGGCTTACGTCCGACGGATCAAAGGCCTGTTCCGCGGCGAATGAGCTAAGCGCTCTAAACTTCACGACATTTCATGACGATAGGTCATATGTTAGGAAAAAACATATGATTAAAATCATCTTAACTATTTTTATATATATACTGAGCGCCCCCGCGCTCGCCGCGGAGATTCAATTCGTATTTGAATACCCCATCGAGTATTCGGAACCCACGCCGCAAGGTTTGGGGCCGTTGCAGCCGGCGCCGGCCAACACGCCGGTGAAGTTCGATTCCACGAAAGTGTATTGGCTGCAGGCCAAAGGCAAAGTGCCGATGCTCGTGCTTCCGCAAATCACCGCGAACAACTTGGAACCGCTCAAGGTTTCCATGCCCGACGTGCTGAATTGGCCGTCGCTCGCCACGCAGCGCGAAATCGACAACAAACTCTCGGAACTCGTCGACGAGTTGACCATGTTCCAAGAAGCGATTCGTAAGAAGAACGCCGTCGAGGCCGAACAATCGCTCGCGCGCATGGAGTCCATCTCACGTTTGGACTACCTTAATTTCCTGCGGGGGGCTTTGAAGTTCATTCAAGGGGATGTCGAAAGCGCCAAGGAAAGCGTGCGTAGAGGCCTGCAACGTTACCCCGCGAACGTGCAGGGCACGAAGTTCATGCGGACGCTGGAAGGGAAGGCCCCGTGATCAGTCTACCCATCGGTCTCATGAGTTTCGTGCTGATCATCATCGCCTCGGCGGGCGCCGTGAAGCTTTCCGACTACTTGAACATGCACTCGATCGTGATCGTGGTCGGCGGTTCGGTGGCGGTTCTGCTCATCGGTTCGCCGAATCCCGTGATTTTGGCGCTCGGTCGCAACATCAAGGCCTTGTTCCGCTCGCGCCGTGGCCTGCAGGACGTTCATTCAGAGCTCATGACGTTGGCCGGCAATCGCGGTTCTTTGAAATCGTCGCGCGATCCGTTGATCCAGTACGCCATCTCGCTATGGGAGCGCGGCGTGGACGCCAATACGTTCCAAGCCCTGCTGAGCCAATACCGTGACAAGCTCGAGAGCTTGGATGCGGAAGCTTCGAGCACCCTGCACAACCTTTCGAAATATCCGCCGGCGCTCGGGATGATGGGCACGGTCATGGGCATGATCTCGCTGTTCGCGAACTTGGGCACGTCGGACAAATCGGCGCTAGGTCCGTCTTTGGCCGTCGCGATGACCGCGACTTTTTACGGCCTCTTGATGGCGAACGCGTTCCTGAATCCGATCGCCGACCGCATCACGGTCGAATCGATCCATCGCAAGAAATATTACAACTTGGTTTACGAAATGCTGACGCTGATCAACCGCCGCGAACCCGTGTCGATGATCGAAGAGGAGCTCGGAAATCGTGAAGCCGCCTAAGGATCTGCGCCCTTTAACGGATGTGCGCGTCACGCGCAAAACCAACGTGGAGCTCGCCCATGGCGATAGCCACGGCTGGGCCGTTTCATACGCGGATCTGCTGATGGTTCTGCTTTCCTTCTTCGTATTGTATTTCAGTTTCGCCGAGGAAAACCCCAACACCGTGAACCAAGAGCTGCACAAAATCGCCCTGGCCATGCGTGGGGAAAAACCCGTGGATGCGCAACGCGCGGGTCGCAAGCCCGACACCGTGACCGACCTGGCCGAGCTGATGAAAATGGAAGGCGTGACCGTGACCGACAAGGGCGATCATATCGTGATCGATCTATTGGCTTCGGCTTACGGTCCGGGACAGTACCGCATCCAAAAAGAATTGCGGGCCCAGGTGAACATGGTCGTCGAAAAGCTCCTGCCATATAAAGAGAAGGTCGCGTTGACCGTGATCGGTCACGCCGACTCGAAGGTCATGGTTCGCCGCAACGAATACCTGCAAGACAACTTCGATCTGTCGTCGATCCGCGCCTTGAGCGTCTTGAAGTACGTCGTGCAAAAAGGTTTCCCCGAGAACAAAGCCACCGCGCGCGCCGCTTCGAGTTTCGATCGCGCCGCAAGGTCGATCTCATTCGAAGTGCGGCTCGCCGCCGCGCCGGCACCAGGAGGTGCTCAATGAAACGGTCCATAACTCTGCTACTCACGCTGGCGACGGGTTTCGCGGCGTTCGCGGGTCCCGCGCAAAAGCGCGTCGAGCTCGAGAACTCGATCCGCGACCGCGTCCAAGCGATCGTTTCAAAAGCCGATCCGCTGGCGATCGTGCAAGTGCAGATCAACTTGAAGAAAATCGCGACCAACCTGCCCGTGTTCGGCTACGAGACCGAAGTGACTCCTTTGGAATTCGACGGCGAACTGGGTTCGTCGAGCATCCACAACATCGATGTCCGCGTGATCACGCAGAAAGACCAGCTTCCGGAGTGGATGAAGAAAGAGATCGACAAGACCTTCGGCAACAGCGAAATCAAAATGAACGTCGTTTATGAAAAAGCGGGCGGGGAATTGGCCGATCCGAGCGGCGATCTGGCCCGTTACACCCGTGAAAACGGCGAGTCGGCGGTCAAGGGCCTTCAAGCCGTGCGCATCGGCGTATGGGCGATTTTCGGCGGATTGATTTTCTGTTTGTCGGTCGTGGCCTTCGCGATCTTCGGCTTCGCGAGACGCTTGGAAGCCGCGATGATCAAAGTCATCGAAGAAAAAGTCGTTCCCGCGATG
>DAISHW010000014.1:10460-17446 GCA_036822295.1 Bdellovibrionales bacterium
CAACAAGCGGGCGGGCGCGGGACGGCTCAGATCTCTGAGCGCGGCGTGAAGGAAGACGATGGCCAACCGAAAGTGATGCAAATCAGCGGCGGCATGGGCGGCGGCAAAGAAATGTCGGACGTTCCCGACCAAGCTCTCTTGAGCTTGCTCAACGACTGCTATTGGACCGAAGCGGATGGTTACGCGCACTACATATGGACGCAAATGACGCAGGAACAGCGCGAAAAGGTGCTGACCTCGGGACAAATCGATCCCCAGTATTTCTCGCATGTCCGCCAGGTGTCGCCGGTGAACCTGAATTACCACACGGACGCGCGTTACTTGATGTTCGGCCGCGACTTCCAAGCGATGAACCAGGCGGACTTGAGCGAGTGGCTGAAGAAGAACCCGAATTTGTTCTACCGTGTCACTCCCTTGCGTTGGGACCTGCTCCCCCTTTCCCTAGAAGATCGCATTCGCTTCAACGAGATGAAAGTGGAACAAAAGGAATCGAGCGAGCCGTTGAAACTCGCCGTCAAGAGCAAGCCGCGTCTGTTGCAGTCCAAGCTGCATGTCCGCGTGCTGCGCGGCGAGGACGAAGAATTTCTGTGGAGGAATTCCGATCGCGTGCCTGAACACGTGCGGTGATCGGTGCGCTCGCTGGTATGGTTGGCGCTCGCGCCCGTCGTGCACCGCGAAAAGATTTTGAGCGAAATCGACGCCCGCCAGTTGGCGGAGGCGTGGATCGGTCCCGAACCCGTGTTGGCGGCCCTGAAAGAGGTTCTGTCGCCGAAGAAAGCGGAAATGCTCGCGCACTTCTTGTCGAGCTCGGCTCCGGACCGTGACAACGCCACGTTCGGTTATCTTTTCGAGGCGGGCTTGCAAGCGCCGAAGACGGGTGCGGAGGCCCAAGCCGCGTGATTCGAGTTTTGTTGATCACCTCATTCTTGTTCAGCGGTTGGGCCCATGCCCAAGATGCCGAGGACGGCGGCGATGCGCCGAAAGGCGCCGTTTCGCGGTATCAGGTGGACTTGGACACCAAAGAGCAACGTCTTTTGTTCGGACTCTACGGGCAGATGTCGCAGTTCCAGCGTCAGGGCGGCGCGCTCACCGGATACAATCTAGAGGGCATCGCCAACTACGCGATCGACCAACGCTACGCCGCGCAGCTTTCCCTGGCGCAGTCGCTCGACCTGGCCAATGGTCTGACGGTTTTGTTCACCGGACTTCGCGTGGGTATGAGTTACGCGGTTTGGGGGAACTTCATCGAACGCGTGCAGCATCTGCGCGTGAACAACGAGAACACGCTCTACGTGCGCTCGCCGGATCGCTCGATGCTCGTCGTCGACGGCGGCGTGGACCAATACCTTTTCAACGGTGTCGAACGCATCGTGCCCGCGACGGGCGCCTCGCTCGGTCTGCGCTTTGACAAAACGATCTGGGGCGTGCGCGGGTCGATCATGGGCCGCTACGGCGCGCTCGTTATTTCCGAAGACCCGGTGTCGATGCTGACCTTGGGCGCGGGACTTCTCCTGCATTTCTAATCCGGCCTGCTTTATGCGATGATCGGGTATGCGCAAGCGTGCGACACTCGTCTTAGGTCTGGTCTTTCTGGCGTCCTGCACATGGGCGCCCCGCCGCGAGATCGCGACCGAGGCCGGCCGTCGCCCCAGCGCGCGCTTGCCGTTCATCAACGACGAGAGACCCGAATGCTTGGGCATGATCCAAGATTTTTGCCAGGCGCTGTTTTCGCCGGTGAATCAGGGCACCATGCATTTCCATATGGGTGAATCCAAGTACGCCGTGCGCATGGGTGAGACCGAGAACGACTTCAAAGAGCGCGACTACGAATTTCTTTCGGCGAAACTGCGGGCTTGGCCCAGGCTGCCGACCGAGTTCCGCCAAGTTTTGAGCGAAAACGATTTCCGCGTCAAACTCGGCCGCCACCTGGCCCGGGCGGCGCGCGGTAAAATGTCGCTCAGGCAACGCGTGCAAAACATGCGCGACGAGGAAGAGATCAACTCGATTTGGAATCTGGCCATTCGCGAGGTCGTGCTGACCAAAATGGAGGCGGGTTTTCCCAACTACGCGCGCATCAAAGAAGACTTCATGCCCGCCGAGATCCGCTACGAGAGTTTGCGCCAGCGCCGCATGCTCTTGAGCAAAATCGCCAAAGCCTTGTGGACCGACCATCCCAACTGGCGCGAGGTCGAAAGGAAATTCGAACGCGTGAAAAGCGTGTACAAAGACGTGATCCGCGACCGCAAGGAATTGCCCCAGGACGTGCGCGCCGATTGGCTTCAACGCATCGACTCGGTCGACCTGATCATACCCGGCGCCGATCCCGAAGAAGACATGGAGAACTGCGCCCGCAACGAAACCAACGCGTATTACATGCGCGAGAAGAACTACATCACCGTTTGCGCGGGCGACTTCAACACCGAAGAGATCGAGCAGACGCTGGCGCACGAGCTCGGCCACGCCCTGGATTTCGGACGCACATTGCATCTCTTTCAAGAGTCGTCGCCGCTCGGGGAAGCGCTCGCGGAGCTTCAAGAACGCAGCTGCTCGAAGCAAAATTTCAGCTGCGAGAAATGGGCCGATACGAAAGCGCGTTTCCTGAACGATTTGGGCCAATCGCACCTGTTCAAACCCCAACTGCCCGAATTCAACAGGTGTCTGCAAGAAAAGAACATCAAAGAAGAAATGCCCGAGGATTATGTCGTGCGCCGGGCGACCGAGGACCTGAACGCCGTGCTCGGGCAACTCGCAAGACGCAACGTTTTCCTGCGCATCATCAGTCCCGACATCCCGTTGCCGGACGGCAAGGTCCATAAAAACCCGATGTACTTGAACCCGTGCGGTTATTATCTTTGGGACACGCAAGCGCAGCCGCTCGACGACGACGTGAGTTTGCTGCTTTTCTTCACGGCGGAGTACCGCTGTTCGGGCGAGCCTGATCGCACCGCCAAATTCCGGCGCGCGATTGAAATGGCCAAAGCGCTGCAACTCGAGCGCATCAAGACGAATTTAAGGCTTCAGGGCAAGTTTTCGGCGGACAAAGGACTCGACCGCGACGGTTACGCTTCGTCGCCGGTCGAGCGTTTCGCGGACAGCTTGGGCCAACTCGTGTTCGCGCGCCTGCTCAACGAGGAACCCGACGTGCGCAAACGCCGCGCGCGCTACTTGGCCAACAACGCGTGGATGTGCCGCGAGCCTTCGATCCAAAATCTCTTCCCGGGCGAAGCGACGTTCCAGCGCACGCTTTACGTCGAAGCGCATTCGGAATTCAGCAGCAGGCAGAAAGAATTGCTCACCGCGGATATCCGCAAGAGCCTGCAATGCAAACGCGACTTTTCAGTTAAACAATGTCTGTTGCCGTGACGATGAAGCAGGGTCGTTCGCAAGCGACTTCGACCGCGCCCCCGCCCCAATTCGACAATCCGTGACTGGAAAGCGGCGTAAGAAGCGTGCCCGCCAGCGGGTAACGACAGGCGCCACGAATCGAAACCGCGGCGGATTCCAAAACGAAGACCGAAAATCCGCCCCGCAGATCGCCCATCCATATGCCTCCCGAAAACGCCGAAACGCGAAGGGCGCCGCCTTGCCACAGCTCCGCCTTCCCCGCGCGCCGGCGCAAGAAGGCGTGGACCTCGCCGAAAACCGCGAGCTCGTGATCGCGCCGCCCGCCCAAAAATCCAAGTAGCTTCAGGCGTGTCACGGATTCCGGGAGTTCGCGCAACGCGAATGCCAGATCGGAAAAGTCTTTAGCTTCCGGCAAGAGCACATCGAGCGCCGTTTTACCTGAATCTCCGTCGCCGACGCGCACGACCGGTCCGCCACAAGAGGTGCCGCAAAATTGAGCACCTCCGTCGACAAACACGGTGGGTTGATCGGGATTGTAAGTTTGACCGTGCATGGGGCCGACGAGCGTCACGGCGCCGGCATCACCGAGCGCGCGCAAAAACTCGGACCAAGGCGCGTTCACGGGCCGCCGTCGATAGGTTTGAAGTTTTCAGTTTTCTTCAGGCTTTCGAGCTCTTTGCCCCAATTCTGTTTGGCCATTGGTCGGCCGACTTTCACGAGCTTGCCCTCCTCGAAAGACAACTGACGCGAGAACTCTTCGTTCTTTTCGAAGTACACATAAATCCAGTGATCCTGCCCATTTGTACGGAACGTGCGGCGCGGATTGCCGGCCGTCTCAAGCACGGCATCTTTGTCCATGCCTTCGCGCAGGCGCTCGAGTCCGGCGTGATTCGGCGTCGCGCACCCAGCAAGCGTCATCAACAAAGCGGCAAGAATCCATCGCGGCATCACGCACCTCTATCTAATATATTATGCCCCTTCTTGAGGCGCCGGATAAGCCCGAGTCTCAAATTGAGATAGGATGCCTGGCGTCATGCAAGCCCTGTCAGACACTCACGTTTTGTGAAAACCAAATGAATCTCGGAACGTGACTCGGGTATTGATTTGGTGATACTGTTTTTCCGCACAGTTCGTCAGACAAAGGTAGAAGCGTATGCAGAACGATAGCTACAACCGCGGTGGTTACATCGCCTTTCTGTTTTCCATGGTCTTTTCATTGGCGTTTTTCTTGTACATCGCCGTCATTCACAAAGGTGTGAACTTGAAAGAAATCCCGGAAGTCGCCACGGGAGATCAAACGCTCGCCGAAGGCGCCCCCGCCGCCGTTGACGTCAGCCAAATCGCCAAGCCTTGGGAAGACAATCCCGATATGGTCGAGCACGGGAAAAAGTCGTTCGCCGCGAACTGCGCGGTTTGCCACGGTGATACGGGCATGGGCGACGGTGCGGCCGGCAAGGCTTTGAACCCTCCGCCGCGCGATTTGGTCGCGGGCAAGTGGACTCACGGAGGCGGCTCCGCCGACCTTTTCACCACGATTGAAAAAGGCATCGCCGGCACCAGCATGGCGTCGTTCGCGCACCTTCCCGCCACCGACCGTTGGGCGCTCGTTCAGTTCATTCACTCGATCACTAAGAACCGCCCGAAGGACGATCCCGCGAAGCTCGAAGCTTTCGCCAAGACGGCAAAATAGGATGGTCATGAAGCGTTTGGGGCTGACCGTTTTGGTCGCCAGTTTTCTCAGCCTGAATGCGTGGGCCTACGACCCGAAGGTCGAAGTGACGGGCCACGATCTGCCGCCGGAACTCGGTTCCGTCGGCGTCGATGAGCATTTGGGCGCGGCGCTGGACCTGGATTTGTATTTCCAAAACGAGATGGGCCAAACCGTTCCGCTTCGCAGCTTCATGCACAAAGGCCGACCCGTGTTGATGGCCATGGTCTATTACAACTGTCCGAGTCTTTGTAATTACCATTTGAACGGCTTGGTCGACACGATGAAGCAGCTCAAATGGTCGCCCGGCCAGGAATTCGAAGTCGTCGCGGTGAGCATGAATCACCGGGAAACTCCCGATCTGGCCGCCAAAAAGAAACATAACTACATGGCCGCGTACGGACGGGTAGGCACTGAAAACGGTTTTCACTTTCTTGTAGGCGATCAAGCCAACGTGCAAACCCTCGCGCAACAGCTCGGCTTTCGCTTTCAGTGGCTCGAAGACAAGCAGCAGTACGCGCACGCCGCCGTCGCTTACGTGATCACGCCGGAAGGCAAGATCTCGCGCTACTTGCATGGCATTCAACCCGAGGTCGACACGTTGAAGATGTCGCTGCTCGAGGCCTCGAACGGTCGCATCGGTTCGATCATCGAACAGGTGCTGATGTTTTGCTTCCAGTTCGATCCGCAGAAAAATAAGTACACTTTGTACGCTTGGAACATCATGCGCGTAGGGGCTATCCTGATGGTTCTTCTGCTCGCGGTTTTGCTCCTGCCGGCGTTACGTAAAGAACTATGGCGCGGAAATTTGAACAACGGGACTAAGACTTAAGGAGATTGACGTCATGTCTGCCGCATCAGTGCCCAGTCGTTTCATGCCACCCCAGGCGACCGAAATCGCGGTCGGGGTGGACTCACTCTACATGTTTCTGCTCGTGGCGAGTGTCATCTCGTGCGTGCTGGTCATCGGTGGATTGATCTACTTTGCCGTCAAGTATCGCCGCCAAAGCGACACCGATAAGACGCCTTACATCTCACACAACGCCGCATTGGAGTTCCTGTGGAGCTTCATTCCGTTCGTGATCTTCATGGTCGCCTTCGTTTGGGGTTGGATCGTGTTCCACCAGTTGCGCTCGATGCCGGAAAACGCGCTGGAAATCGCGGTCGAGGCGCAGAAGTGGGACTGGTCGTTCATCTACAAGAACGGCCGCCGTTCGGCCGCCGAATTCTACGTGCCCGTCGGTCAAGACGTGAAGCTGGTCATGACCTCGAAAGACGTCCTGCACAGCTTCTTCGTGCCCTCGTTCCGCAACAAACAAGACGTGGTGCCCGGGCGTTACACGACCTTTTGGTTCAACGCGAAGAGTGAGGGCTCGTTCAATATCTTCTGCGCCGAGTACTGCGGCGACCGGCACTCGGGCATGCTGGCCAAAGTGCACGTCGTCCCGCGCGAGAAGTACGAGGACTGGCTGGCCAACGATCCTTACAAGGGCTTGGCGCCGGCCGATATCGGGCAGAAAGTTTATGGCTCGCGCTGCATCGCCTGTCATACGCTCACGGATTCGAAGAACGTGGGGCCCGGTTTCAAGAACGTGTTCGGCCGGACCTCGAAGCTCGACGGCGGCGGGACCGCGGTCGTCGACGAGAACTACATCCGCGAATCGATCATGAATCCGAATGCGAAAATCGTGGCCGGTTACCCGACGGGCGTGATGCCGACTTTCGCGGGCCAGCTGTCCGAGCCCGAGATCATGGGCATCATCGAATACATGAAGACTGTGAAATAGCGAGGAGACTCCATGGGTAGCTCAAATCCCGACGTAAATTATCTGAATGAAAAACGCGGCCTTTGGTCGTGGCTGACGACGCTCGATCATAAGCGCATCGGCATCATGTACATGATCTCGGTGATGTTCTTCTTCGCGATCGGCGG
>DAISHW010000015.1:0-1710 GCA_036822295.1 Bdellovibrionales bacterium
CGCCAGAGGCGCCGACGCGCGACCGCTTCGAGTTCCGGCGTGAAAGATATGACGAAGAGATTTTCGAGGACGACGTGACTCCACGGACGCCGATTGAGCCCTCTATCGTACCCGCGCCGCCCACGGCCAAGCCCGCCGAGACGCCGAAGAAAAGGCCGCCGCGAAAGAAAAAGGGCAAATCGATCGATAAACTGATCAACGATACCGAAAACGCGCTCGAGGATCGTTAAGCCCTACGGCGCGTAGGCCACCCCGGCATACGCGCCGAGGCCCGCGGCACCGAATCCCGCCACCTCTTGATAATCCCGATCGAATGCATTTTCGATTTCAAACGAAGTCCGCCATTTGGGCCTGAAACTCCAACCGAATTCGGCCGCGAGCGTGTCGAAGCTCGAAAGTTCAAACGGCGCGCCGGTGAACGCGTCGATGTCCCGGCGCCGGCCCACGCCCCGGTATTCAACTCGCGCGTCCCACGTGTCCCCCAGACGATCCACGCCCGCGCTCCAACCCCACCGCGGACGACGCGGAAGGCTTGTGTCCGTATAAGCCGCGCCCAAGCTGGCGTTCCACCGTTCGCGAGCCAGAATAAGTTCGAACTCCCCGCCGGGAACATCGGCACGCGCGCGATTTACATAGCGACCGTCGAAAACAATCAGGTCGCGATAAGACTGACGATACAAAGTCAGGCCCGCCAGCAAGCCCTGTGTCAGTTCACGATTCACGCCCAGCTGAATTGAACTCACGGTTTCCGCCTTCAGCTCCGCGTTTCCGAACGCGGGCTCATGCAGTTGATACAAACTCGGGGCTTTGAAGCCGTTGGCCGCGCGCGCGGTGAAACGCGTGCCGCCCCACTCGCCGCCGAGCGTGGCCGCATAAGTGTTGAAAGAGCCAAAACGCGAGTGCCGATCGACACGCAAACCCAATTCGGCGAAATCGGATTCGCGGGCGAAACTCAAACCGGAGAAAAACCCCGAAGTCGCTTCGCTCTTCGCTCCGCGTTCCTCGCGAAAGCTGGGGCCGAATTCCAGATTCACGTGGGAATGGGTTCGCCACGCGAAGGGCGCATCGACGCGCCAATTGCGCGCCGAATGGTCCTCGCGAAATCCGCCCGTGCGGTAGTCGCGCGCCAATTCCTGGCGTGAGATCAGAATCTCGCCGCGCAAATCCTCGGACCAATTGCCGAAACCGCGCGCGGAAAATAAGGTCCGCCGGGTTCTGGAAACGTAATCCGGATCGTCCGCGTCGCCCAAGGGCCCGAAATCGAGTTCCGCGCGAGCGCCCGTGAAGCGTCCGCTCAACTCCGCGCCAAGATCAGGCCCGCCCCATCTGAACTTGCCCGCGGCGGACTCTTGTCGAAACCCGTCCGCTTCTGAACCTTTCCGAACGGCCGAGAACCCTTGCGTGTCGAAGCGCGAAACTCCAAGCGCGTAGTGGCCGCCCAGCCAACCCGCGCTTTGTTGATGCGTTTGGTAACTGCCGCCGCGCACGCGCGCAAAAGGCCCGCGCGGACCCATGCGCGTGATCACGTTGATCACCCCTGCCGACGCGCCAGAACCGAAGCGCAGGGATTGCGGACCTTTATAGATTTCGATTCGCTCCACCAAGTTCAAATCCAAAGTCGAAAAATCGAAGGCTCCGGCCGGAGAACTGGCATCGTTGACCTCGACCCCGTCGATCAAAACCAGGGTGTGCTCCGCCGAAGCGCCGCGA
>DAISHW010000015.1:1720-14892 GCA_036822295.1 Bdellovibrionales bacterium
CACGGCGCTGGGCTGTCCAGGCCCACCCGCCCGCATGATCGTCAGGCCCGGCACCGAACGAAGCGCATCGCCGAGCGTGGCCGCACTTTTGCCGCTCACCGGCAACTCAAGGGTTTGATTGGCGCTGGACCCGCGAATGACGATCGCGGGCAAGGTGTCGGACCAGGCCGACGTGAACAGGAACAACAGGACCAGCATATGGTTAACCCCCATGACGCGTAAGTGGTTAACGAATCGAAGGGATCGGGCTTTGACCGTTGCGCGACAGCTCCGGACTTTCACCGGATTCACCCCAACATCGTTGCGCCGAGTACAACACGGAACGTACAATTGGTCCATGAGCGATTCCATTTTGCGTTCGCTGGAGTTTCTGAAGTCGTCGGCCGACTTCGTCGAGTTGAAGAGCCGGGACTTCCATATCGATCTGCGCTACGGCACCGACAACAATTTCGTCGGCGTGAACATGTACGGCCCCTTTCAAAAGGCCTTTTTGCACCGGGTGGCCGCCGAGAAGATGTTTCGCGCGCTCGAACTCCTGAAAAAACGCCATCCCGATCATCGCTTCATCATTTTCGATGCGCTCCGGCCGCGATCGATCCAACGCATTTTATGGAAACATGTCGAAGGCACCGAGGGCGAAAAGTACATCGCGCGCCCCGAGCCCGGCTCTTTGCATAACTTCGGCTTCGCGGTCGACTTGTCGGTGCTCGATTCCCAGGGCCGGGAAATCGACATGGGCGCGGGTTTTGACGACTTTCGCCCGATCGCCCAACCGCAACTCGAAGCGCGGTTCCTGGCCAGCGGCGAGCTGAACGCGCGACACATCGCCAATCGCGATATCCTGCGCGGAGTGATGCACGGGGCGGGATTCAAACAACTGGCCCACGAGTGGTGGCACTTCGATGCGTTGCCGGAAGCCGAGGTCAAGGATCGCTACGTGGTGGTGGAGTAGCGTCGCCGGGCGGACTAAAAGTCCGCCATCTTCTTCTGGATCGCTTCGGAAACCTTCGCTTTGATCAACTGCGCTTCGTCCATCTCGGTCGCCGTCGGGTTCGGCATGATCTTCGCGGCTTGATCCAGCATCGTCAGGTGGCTCTGCACGAGCGCGCGCATGTTGTTCTCGAATTGCATGCGCACTTTCTTCAAGTCCGTGATCTCGGAGTAGATGCGCTTGAGCGAATCGCGCGACTCGCGCACGATCACATCGGCTTTTTGATTCGCGTCGTGAATGATCAGCTTGGCTTCGCGCTCGGCATCGACTTGCATTTTTTCCGACATGCGCGTGGCCGTCGTGATCGTCGATTTCAGCAACTCGTCGCGCTCGCGGTATTCCGCGATGGCGAGTTCTTTTTCGCGCAAAGCCTCGCGCAGGGAGTTGCGCTCTTTGATCAGGCCTTCGAGCTCTTCGGCGCATAGACGCAGGAAGTCCATCACCTCGTCGGGATCAAAACCCATCATCTTGCGGTGGAATGTCTTATGGGCAATGTCGATCGGCGCGATACGCATGAGTAGTCCCCCTACCTAAACAGGATAAGGGGTACGATTTTGACTACGCAAGTCTAAAAGAGGTTAATCCTGACCGAGTTCCCGGTCCCGCAGAGCCGATTTTTCGAAGGAGTAGCGCAGAAGCCTCTCCAATTCGAGTTCGCGCATGCTTTCCAGCCCCGCGGCGGTCGTGCCCTTCTTGGAAACCACCTTGCTTTGCAGCTCCGACACGCTGAGCGGTTGGGACTCAAGGGCCAGTTCCGCCGCGCCGGCAAAGGTATTCACGGTGATGGCCTGGGCGATTTCGGGCTCGATCCCGCGCTCCTCGAGCCACTCTTGCCAATAGATCATGAGCTCAAAGACGAAGCCGACCCCGCTGGACGAGGAAACCAGGAACGCTTCGAATTGTTCGCCCTCGTCGAGTTTCACGGTGTAGCCAAGGGGCTTGAACATGCGTTCCATCCAGCGATCGACACGCAGGTTGTTCAAGGGGGTGCAGTACCCAAAAACACCGCGACCGATCCGTGCCGGCGTATTGGCCATCACACGCACAAGGTGCTGGCACTGGGGGAGCAGCTTCTTGATTTTACGCAGCGAAACGCCCGCCGCGAGCGAAATCACGATCTGATCCGCGGTGAACGACGACGCAATCGGCTCGATCGCGGTTTCGAAGTCCTGCGGTTTCACGGCGATCACCACGACGTCGCTGGCGTCGACCAATTCCTCGTTGGTCGCGCGCGGGACGACTTTGAGTTCATCGACGAGCTTTCGCAGTTTCCCGGGCGTGCGGTTGCTGACGCCGATTTCGGCCGCGGTGACCAAGGATTTCGAGAGCCAGCCTTCAATGATCGCTTGGCACATATTGCCGGCGCCGATGAAACCTATGTTCTCTTTCATGCGTTTCCCCTTGGACCGAATACGTCCGTTCCGATACGAATCCAATTCGCGCCTTCTTCGATGGCCACTTCGAAATCTTGCGAGGTGCCCATCGACAGCGCGTTCAGCGGGTGCAGGTCCCGCTCGGCTTTCGACAATCCCGCGCGCAGCTCACGCAAAAACTCGCGGGCCGCTTGAAAATGCGGACGCGCGGTTTCGGCGTCCGCGGTCAAAGGCGGCATGACCATCAAGCCTTGCGCGCGGGCTTTCGCGTCGGTTTGCATTTTCAGGAGTTCGAGCATGTCGCGCACATCTTGGCGATCGCCTCCGCCTTTGGAATCTTCTTCAGCCACGTTGAATTGAAAAAAAATATTCACCGGCGCGTCGATCAGCTCGCGCAACAAACTCGGGCGATCCACCGAGTGAATCCAGGCGAAACGCCGGGCGATCGTCTTCACTTTGTTCGATTGCATGCGGCCGATGAAATGCCAATTCACGCCCGGCAAAGCATCGAGCTTCGGCAGCGACTCTTGCAAGTAATTTTCAGCGAAATCTTTTTGCCCGGCGCTCGCGGCTTCGCGAATCTTCTCGAGCGGCTGCATCTTCGAAACGGCGAGCACGTGCACGTCGCGCGGATCGCGGCCGGCGCGCGCGCACGCGGCGGCGACGCGCTCTTGAATTTTAATAAGACGATTTGCGACGGACATTCCAGCCATTTTCCGCTATGGCGCTCTCAAAGAGCTCCATGGGCAGACCGACGACATTACTCCACGAGCCTTCGATCGACGACACAAATCTGCGCGCCCCGCCTTGGATACCGTAAGCGCCGGCCTTGTCCATCGGCTCGCCACTGTCCACATACTCGACAATCTCGCGCTCCGTCAGAGGGCGAAACTCGACTTTGGTCTCCGCAATCCCTGTCCAAAACTTCTGCACACCGCTTTCTCCAAGGGTTAGACCACTAATGACGCTATGCGACTTACCCGACAAACGTCGCAAAATTTCGATCGCGTGCTCACGATTTTCGGGCTTACCGAGCACATCCCCCTGGTGAACCACGATCGTGTCCCCGGTAAGGATCAAAAAACCCGGTAGTTTCGGCGAGTTATTCTGTGCGACGGCCGCCGCCCGCTTGAGCGTCGCAAGATGAGACACCACCTGTCCCGGAGTCATCTTTTCATCAAAGATTTCCGATACTTTAACTGGGAACAGGTGGACTTCGAAGCCGGCGTTTTTGAGAAGTTCGCGGCGACGCGGCGACTGAGAGGCCAATGCGATTTCCAACATGCTCCCAGATGTAAAGCAAAAGCGAAGGGTTGGGAATGTTCACATTCGATTTTTTCATTCTCCTCTCGGGTCTCGGCCTGGCCGCGGTCAGCGTGTACCTTTTCGCCAACGCGATCTTCACGAACAACACCGACGTCGAAGCGCTGGCATGGGCGTCGGGCAACGAGCCCGTCAAATCGAAGAGCGGGATCATCAACTTCTCGCGCCGCCTGGTGCACAACTTCACGCTGCAACACGCTCAACGCATCAAGAGCGCGTCGTACCGCGCGAATGTCCGCAAAAAGCTCATGACGGCGGGCCTGTCGCAAGAGTTGAACGAGGACGAGTACATCGGCCTGCAAATTCTATGGGGCGTGATGTTCCCGGGCGCGCTGTTCGTGATGAACTTCGCGCTGCAGATGGAAATGCCCGTGTACATGTTCCCGCTGCTGATGGCGGTGGGCTGGTTCTTCCCGCACTTCCATTGCAAGATGCAGCGGCAGAACCGCTACCTGGCGGTCGTCGTCGATTTGCCGTTTTTCATCGACTTGATGGCCCTGTCGACCGAAGCCGGTTTGGACTTCATCGGCTCGATGCAACGGATCGTCGACAAGGCCGAGAACAGCGTGCTCGCCGAGGAACTGCGCATCGTGCTCAAGGACATCAAGATCGGCAGTTCGCGCCGCGAAGCGCTCACGCGACTGGCCGAGCGTTTGGACATACCCGAGATCACCAGCGTGGTCGCGGTCGTGCGCGATGCAGAGGAGACCGGCGCACCGATCGCGCAAGTTCTGAAGGATCAATCCGTGCAGATGCGGCTCGAACGTTTCGTGCGCGCCGAAAAGGCCGGAGCCAGAGCTTCGCAGGCCATGTTGCTGCCGCTGATGTTTTTGATTTTGCCCGCCGTGTTCTTGATGGTGTTCTCGCCGGTCGTTTTACAGTTCTTCTACGGGGGCAAATGATGAAGCTCGTGATGAACGGCCAGACGCTGATTGAAAACCTGGAACTGGCAGAGGGCGCTTGGCCGCGCATGAAGGGCCTGTTGGGTCGCCGCGAGCTGCCCGCCGACCGCGCGCTGTGGATCAAGCGTTGCGGGTCGGTGCACACGTTTTTCATGCAATTCGCGATCGACCTGGTTTTCGTCGACGGCGACATGAAAGTGACCAAGACCGTGGCGGGCGTGAAGCCCGGACGTTTCGTGTGGTCGAACTTCCGCTCCAGAGACGTGATCGAAATGGGTGAAGGATTCTTAGCGCGCCATCCGTTGCGCGTGGGTGATGTGTTGAATGTGGATCGTACGCTTTCTTAACGGCCCGTTGGCCGGACAAATCGTGCCGCTCAAAAAATCTTCCACGCTCGTGGGGCGGGCGCCGAATTGCGACATCAAGGTCACGAGCGGCAACGTCTCGAAGGAACACACGCGCCTTGAGGTGTTCGACGACAAGCTCATCATCTCGGACGCCGGTTCACGCAACGGCACGTTCTTGAACGGCGTGCAGATCCGCTCGAGCAAAGCCAAGTCCGGCGATAAAGTTTCGTTGCACGACATTCTTTTCGAAGTTCAGCAGGTCCCCGACGCTTGGGCCCCGCCCTTAAATAAACCTTACCCCGTTTCCGGTGCGCCGCCGGCGGCCCCCGCCTATCATGGCAACGCCGCTTACCAGACCCCCGGCCTGCCGAGCGCCGAGCCGCAACGTCAGTACCACGCCGAGACCGATCACGCTCCGCACCTGCAAATGGCGGACGGGTCTTCGCCGATGCAAGATCTGATGGCCGGTCACTTCCCGCGCCTGGCGACGGTGTTCGAAGCCTACATGGATCGCGTCGTGCTGCCGGGCTTATACCGCTTGCCTGAAATGTTCGAGTTCAAATGGGTGCTGGCGGGATTCATGGGCGCGTTCATCATTTCAGTCACGGCCTTGTCGATGATTCCGCTCACGCAAATCCTGCGCGCGAGCATCGAAGAGGAAAGCCAGCAGCACGCGTTGACCATCGCCACCACTCTGGCGAAAGTGAACCGCCCCTACCTGATGCAGGGCTTAGAGACTTCCGTGTCGGTCGACGTGGCGACCAGCCGCCCGGGCGTGAAAAAGGCCTTCATCATCAACAATCTGGACGGAAACATCGTCGCGCCCGCCGCGCAAGCCGGGTCGTTCCCCGATATCGCGTACGTGCACGAAGGCCGCAAGTCGAACAAAGAAGCCGTTTATCAAATCGACGGCAGCACAGTGGTCGCGCTTTACCCGATCGAGTTCTACAACTCAGAAGTCGGCAACCACGCGATCACTCACTGGGCGGTCGTGCTGTACGACATGAGCAGCTTGGCCGTCGACAACGGCCGCGTGCTCAGTTTGTTCATCACGACCTTGTTCATCGCGCTGCTGTTCGGCGGCGCCTTGTTCTACTTCTTATATAAGGTGGTCGAGTACCCCGTTCGCAGCATGAACTCGCAATTGGATACCGCGCTGAAAGAGGGTCACGACACAATTCAAGTGACTTACAACTTCCCCGCCATGCAACTGCTCGCCTCGAACATCTCGAGCGCGCTGACCCGCACCGCCGGAAGCGGCGATCAAAACGCCCATCGCGCCATCGAACACGACCGCAATCGCGAGATCGCCAATCTGGTCGAACTCATAGGTTTCGCCGCGCTGGGCGTACGCGCCGTCGATCTTTCGATCGCCGCCGCCAACCAGGCGTTCGAAGCGCGCAACGGCGGCGGCCAGTCGCTCACGACCATCACGGTGAACGAACTCAACGATCAGGCGCTCAAGCTCAGCATCAAAGACCTGATCGAGCGCGTGGACCGCGCGCCCGACGACTTGGCTTCGAACAATCTGGAATTCAGCGGCAGCAGTTTCCAAGTGGTCGCCCAAGCCGTGCACGGCACCAGCAAGATCGCTTACTATTTGATCGTGCTCCTTCCGCAAGGCGGTGAGGGATGAGTCGCGCGCTCGCCGCCCAACCGCCGATCGAAACCCGTTGGACCATCTTGAGCGGCGCCAGCCGGGGCGCCGTTTGCGTGATGGGCCGCGGGCAATTCGTGATCGGGCGCAGCCCCGAGTGCGAACTCGTGATCACCGGCGACCCCAAGTGCAGCCGCCGTCACGTCGAAGTGCGCGTCACTCCGCAAGGCGCCGAATTCAACTTGTTGAACGATCAGAACTTGGCTTTGCACAACGGTATTGAAACCGCGCGCGGCGTTTTGAAAGACGGCGATCGGTTGGTCGTCGGCGAAACCGAATTGCAATTCGGTTTCGGCGGCGGGGCCGGGGCCGAGCCTGAATTGGCCATCGTTCCGCAAGATATGCCCGGCATGCCGGGCATCGCGGCGCCTCAACCCCGCCCCCGACCGCGCCCGCGCTCCTCGAAGCCGGCCAAAGGCCGCAACCGCTTCATCGTCTACGGAATCGTCGGGCTCATTCTGTTTTGGTTGCTCTCGCCGACCGGCAAGAAAAAAGAGGAGCTCAAGCTCCGCACGGAACAGCAAATCGAAGCCGACATCGACGCCGCCAACAAACTGCGCGACGCCGCCGACGCGGCCAACGCCACTCGCCTGGACGGGACGATCACCTCGCGCCAAGCGCAAGAAAATTACGTGCGCGGCTTCCGCGACTATCGCGAAGGTCAGTTCGAACGCGCGCTCACCAGCTTCCAAGCCTGCTTGGCGCTCAATCCCGAGCACGCGCTCTGCACGCGTTACCTGCGCCTGGCTCAGCGGCGCTTCAATGAACTCACTCAGTACCACATGGTGCTCGGTCGCAAATATCGCGACCAAAACCAGTACCGCGCCTGCCGTGCGGCCTTCCGCAACGTCATGGTCATGGTCAAGGACGCCAATTCCGCCATATATAAAGAGGCCAAGGCCAACTACGAAGCCTGCAACTCATTCGTCGAGGGAAGGTACTGATGGCCAAGGTCACGGTCAAACTCCGCGGCGAAGTCGTCACGCGCATCACGCTCGAGACCGGCATGGAATACGTGGCCGGGCGCGCGCAGGACGCTCAGATTCCTTTGGCCGAGGAGCGCGGGATTTCGCGCCATCATTTGAAGTTCTCGGAACAAAACGGCGCGTGGGTTTGTCAATCGCTCAGCAAATTCGTCTTGATCCAAGTCGGGACCGAGTCGCATGAGGTCATCGAGCTCGGCGAATCGACGATCTTCACGGTGCCGCCGTACGAGTTCCATTTTCAAATGAACGAAGAGGCCACAGCCGACGGCGACGGTGACGGCGACGTCAAGCGGGCGTCCGAGAATCTGCCCGCGTTCTACAAGCCCCAAAGCGGCGTGCCTGACGACACTTCGGCCGGAATCGGCAACAACGAAGCGACGGTCGCGGGCTCGGTGAAGCTCGTTCCCTACGTTCGCATCTCGCATCCGAATTCGGCCGACGACGAAGTCCTGAAACTCGAAGGCCACTTGTGGAGCGCCGGTCGCGATCCGAACTGCGAGATACCGATCGAAAGCCCGCACGTTTCCAGAAAGCATTTTGAAATCGCCCAGTCGAAAGAAGGCTACTTCATCACTGACCTGGGCAGCTCGAACGGCACCAAGCTCAACGGCCACCGCTTGCCGCCGCACGAACCGATTCGCATCGGCAGCGGTGACGAAATCCGCGTGATGAACGTGGTCCTGCAGTTCGAGATCCGGGACGTTTCATTCATGAATCGCATGGAGTCCTTGCCGGTGGCGACGTTCGATCCGATGCTGGCCGTACCCGCGCCGGCCCCCGTCCCGTGGCAACCGGCGGTCATACGCGATCCGTACTTGGACGATGTCGAAAATCCGTTCTCGAAAAAGAAAAGCTGGAAACAGAACAAAGTCCGCCTGGCGCTGTTCGCCTTGGTCCCGATCCTGGTCATCGCCGCGCTTTTGCCCGACAAGGGCAAAAAAGAAACCAATCCGCGCGGGCCCGCGACCAGCGCGGGCAACAGCGTGGTCTACGAGAACCTGACGACGGAACAAAAAACATCGGTCAAGGATGCCTTCAACCTTTCACGCAATCTGTACGTGCAGGGCAAGTATGAGCTCTGCCTGACCGAGCTCGCCAAGGTTCATGAGTTGCTCCCGCAATATGAAAACTCGAAAGAATTGCAATCGTTCTGCGAACAGGGTCGCGAACTCGTTTCTCGCCAACGCGATCTGGACCGCAAAGAACGCGAACGCGCGATGATCGAACAACAGATCACGGGCTTTGTCGAAACCTGCAAAGCCAAACTCAAAGTGAACTCGACCATCGACGAAACCCGCAACTGCCTGGCCGACGCCATCGAACTCGATCCCGAGCACCATTTGATCAAAGAACTGATCAGCACGGCGCAAATGCGCGAGGAAGAACGTCATTTCATGCGGAAGCAAAGGGCCGCGACCGAGAAAAAAGCGGCCAACGGTCAAGCTCACTACGAGAAAGCCAAAGCCGTGTGGAAATCCGGCAAGCTCTCGAAAGCGATCGCCGCTTACGAAGACTTCTTGAAGTCCAACTACCCGCGCATCGACGACGAGAAAGAACAGGCGCGGCGCGACCTGGCCAGCATCAAGAAGGAACTGAAAACCATAGTCGATCGCTTCTACGAGCAATGCAAAGCGCTCGGCGAGAAAAGCCAATGGAAAGAAGCCTATCTCGCTTGCGACAAAGCTTTGGCCGAGGACGGCTCGAACGAAGAAGCGCGCGGCTACCGCGGCAAGATGCACTCGGAGCTGAAGCGCGAGATGAAGTCGATTTATGAAGACAGCGTGCTCGAGGAGTCGTTGGGCAACGTCGACAGCGCCAAGGAAAAGTGGAAGAAGATCGTCAAAGAGAACCTGGACTTCGACGACTACACCAAGAAGGCCAAGAGCAAATTGCAAAAGTACGGGATGGATCCGTGAGCCGTTTCGAAGACCGTTCGTACAGCGGCAAACTCCTGCGCCCCACCCCCGAGATCCATCTTGAAGAAGACGGTTCGTTCGGCGTCATCGCCACCCCGTGGGGGGGCCGCGCGAGCGCCAGAAAGGTGATCGACACGCTCAAAGATTTCGTTCTGTCGGCCCGCCAAGACAACGAAGCCACCTCGCCTTTTCAAAAGCTCAGCACCCTGTCTCCGCTGGCCAATTCGCTCCGCGCCGGCATCATGCTCGCCAACGATCTGATCTATCGCGAGGAGAACAAGGCCGAATACCTGTCCGGCGTGGAAGTCCTGGCCTTCGCGCATCTCGAAGGCGAGCTCGCCTTCGCGCAGGTCGGCTACCCCCATCTGTTCCTGCTGCGCGCGGGTCTTCCGTGGATCCCGCTCAGCGTGCAGATCGATCTCGCGACCGAGATGAGTCGCCCCCCCAAGATCCTGCCGCCGATTCCGCAAAATCTGATCGGTTTGCACACGACGACCAATCTGAACATTTCGTCTTTGAAAACCCAACCGGGCGATCGGCTGGCTTTCTTGAGTCACTCGGTGGTCTCGCACCCGTTGTTCGGCATGAACGCCGACCAGTCGGACCTGGACTCGATCAGCCAATCGCTTTCGCGCGGGCATCCCGACTTGCCCTTTTGGCTTGGTCTGCTTGCGCTATAAATCGCGCGCACGGATAATGAATCAATGAACGTGGTCTACGGTCCGGTACGCTCGCTGCGCTACGGGAGCACTTTGGGCATCAATCTATCCGGCCGGGAAAAGGCCTGCTCGTACAATTGCGTCTATTGCAGTTTGGGCCCGACCGTTTTGACCATGAACAAGATGCGCAAGGACTACGTCTTCCCGACTCTTGACGAGTTACGCGCGAGTTTCAAGGAGTACATCAAACAGTCCGTACCCACCGACGCGATCGTGCTGTCCGGCAACGGCGAACCGACGCTTTATCCGGAGTTCGAGGACGCCGTGAAGTGCGTGATCGAGCTCCGCGAGGCGCATCTGCCCGGCACGAAGATCGTCGTTCTCTCGAACGGAGCGCACTTGGATTCCAAAAAAGTCGTCAGCGGGATGAAACTCGCGGACGAGCGCGTGATCAAGATTGACGCCGGCAACGACAAGATTCTTCAGAAGGTCAACGATCCCCTGATTCGCCTGAACATGGCGAAATTCCTGAATGGCCTCGAAAAACTCGGCGACGTCACCACCCAATCGCTTTTCTTCACGGGCGAGGTCGACAACACTCAAGGCGATCTGATCGAAGAGTGGATCGAGGTCATGGGCCTGGTGAAGCCCAAAGCCGTGCAACTCTGCACGATCACGCGGCCCACACCGGTCATGCCGGGACTTCGCCCGGCGGACGAGGACGCGCTCTACTCCATCGCGTTCAAATTGAAGAAACGCACCGGCCTAGAAGCCACCGTCTTTGGCGGAAATAAAAGTTAATCTTTTCGCGAAAGCCTCGTAGTCCTTCATGGTCAGCAGATAATCCACCGTCTGCGGCGGCTCGGGCCAACGCCGATCCACGTCCCAGCGCAAATCGTTCAAGTAATTCAAACGACCGATCTCTTGATCCATCCGCGCTTGCGCGTGCAAACGCGTGAAACGCTCTTGCGCGGCGGCTTTTTCCTCTTCACCGCGGGCCGTCTTCCAGGCGTAAAGGGCGAGCACGCGCTCATCGCCGCATTCCGATTGCTGCGCCTTCTTGTCGCCTTTGTCACTGAGCATGAGTCGCACGCACGGATCCCGGGGCATGGGCATCGATTCGCCCATCTGGCGCGCGGCCACGTACGCGCCTATCGGCTCTCCCACCTCCTGCGAGAAACGCTTCACGTCGCGCCAACGGCGGTTCGCCAGCGCATGTTGCAAATACCATTTCGCCCAGGGTTCGCCGCCCGCGGGCGTTCTCAGGGCCAAATCACCCGCCCAGAGTTCACGGGCGACCGCGAGTTGTTCGGGCCAATGCCTGGTCATTCCTTTGAACGGCGCGACCTTCGCGCCGCGCAGCGCTTCGATCACGTCCCCGTTCAACGACAACCAAAGCGGATCGCCGGTTTTCAGGGGCAAATTCTCCATCCGATCGGTCAGCGTGTTGAAGATCAGCGGTTTCTCGTCGTGAATGTACAGGAATTGATTCTGTCTGAGCGCCCAGCGCGTGCCCGCGCCTTCGAGCCAATCGGGCCATGCGGTTTCCGAGAGCAAGAGCCGCCCTTCCTCCCAATTCGGTTCCGGCTCACTCAACGCCGAAATCAAACTCTGCGGCTGAAACGGCGCGAGCGATGACGCAGGTGACGTTTCGCCGAGCCACTGAAACATCGTGTGGCCGACGTCGACCAAACTGACGTTACGATCGACCGCCCACTGAATGACGTTGTCGCGCTCTTTGCGCGCGGGCTTCATGAACAGCAGGACTTGCGTGGCCTTCGAGCGCAGCGATGAAGTCATCGGCTCGGCCGTGGGCAAGGGGTCGGCGGGATGATCGGTCGTACCGAGCCCCACCACGACGATATTCGTGGAATGCCAGCGGCGATTGTCTTTCAACCAACGTACCAGGTAGTCGAGCGATTCATCGACCTCGCTCAGCTGCGCGGCGAAACTTTTCTCGCGCACCTCACCGTCATTGGTGCGCGTGCTGATCGACGGGAACTGCAAGTCCGCCAGGTACAGCACGCTTAAGAACGGAGCCCCGTCGTCGAGCTGATCGCCCCACTGCGTGAACACTTTGAACACTTCACCCGCCGGCCGGCAATAAACACCGATGCCCAGATCCATCACGTCATCAAAGATCTCGAAACCTTGCGTCAGTCCCGACTTGCGCCAAATCGGGGGACCGCCGGAGACGAAGAGCGTGCGGTAACGATTGGCCAGCGCGGCCTCGGCGATCGTGCGTCTACCGGCCGAAAGAAAATTGTCTCCGTTATGCCGGACCCCGTGGTCGAAGGGATAAAGACCGGTGAGTAACGAAGCGATCGCCGCTTGGCTCATGGTCGAGGGGGTGAAGGCGTGCGAGAACCGCACCGACTCGTCACAAAACGCGCGCAGCCCCTGCAGTTCCTCGGCATCGCAACTTTTTGTATCGAACGAGAGCCCCTCGACCGCCACCACCAGGATCGAGGGCCGGGAGCCGCGGGACAATTCGCAACCGGTAAGCGCAGCGAAACCCAGGCCTAAGAGGGTCCATTGGATGATTGCCTTTCGGCACACGACTCGCCTCATCAACGGCATCCTACCTTGACCGCCACTTGATGCTCCAGGGATAATTTGTCACCGGAGGCTTTCCATGACCGAAAACTTTTTTGCCATCGCGCAAATCACTCACGAAATCACCCTTTGGATCCTGATCGTCTTGAGCGTCCTATCGATCGCCTTCATCTTGGAGCGCACTTTCACGCTGGGCAAAGTTCGCGCGCAAAGCGCGAAAATCACGGAACGCCTGCGCGAGATTCTGCAGTCGAACAATTTGGTCGAACTCGAAGACATCGGCAAAGATCGCGAGTCGCTTGAAGGTCGCGCCCTGTCGTACGGTCTGCGCCACGCCCGCGACAAAGGCGTCAATGGTTTAGAAGAGATCTTCACGTCGTACGTTTCCATCGAACGCCCGGTGCTGGAACGTTACCTGGGTTTCCTGGCCACGGTCGGCGCGAACGCGCCGTTCATCGGTCT
>DAISHW010000015.1:14902-16966 GCA_036822295.1 Bdellovibrionales bacterium
ATTTCGAAAGCGCTGGTCGCGACCGCGGTCGGTTTGATCGTCGCGATCCCGGCGGTCATCGCGTACAACTATTTCCAGAAGCAAGTGAAGGCGACGCTGATGAACCTGGACAGCGTGAAAGATCTTTGCCTGGCCTACGCGAAGAGCGGCGCCGCCGCGGGTGGCGTTGGCGCGGGCAAGAAAGGGTAAGCGAACGTGGCTTCGAAGATCACGGGCGACAATGACGAACCGATCGCGGACATCAACATCGTCCCCTTCGTCGACATCATCCTGGTGGTGCTGATCATCTTCATGGTCACCACTCCCATCATCATGAAGCCTTCGATCAACGTGAACCTGCCCAAGGCCGGCTCGGGCGACGAAACGGCGCCTTCGGAACTCACCATCGCCATCAGCGCCAACGGCTCACTGGCCCTCAACGGCCAACCCACCGACGAGGCCGCGATCAACACCTATGCCCAGGAACTCGCCGGCAAACGCCCTGACGTCCAAGCCATCATCTCGGCCGACCGCGACGTCCCCCACGGCCGCGTGGTCTCGATCATCGACGCCGTCAAATCCGGCGGCGTAAAAAAATTCGCGATCACCATCGATAAGAAATAAAAGGTTCGCGGTATTTTCTTGTATAACCGATGCGTCATGGTGGCCCAAAAATTGTAATTCCCCAGGGTGCTTCTAACCTTGGGGTATATATTAAGATGTCACCGGCATTATTTACGCGGTTGTTCTGCCTTTTGACCCTGACTATTGCCACCTGTTCCGCCTTAGCCACCAAACCCAGCCCCGACTGCAAGACCTCTCTTGACGCGGCGGCGATGGAACTGATCTACGCCCCCAAAGAAAAAGCGCTGATGCTGCAGGCCCTGAACCAAGGCGTCGACCAACTGATCACTTACGGTCAAATCGAAGAGATCGCGCCGGTGATCACTATGATTTTGCGTTTAACGCATGAGCGCCGCGATACCCATGCCTTTGAACTTCAAGATCGGTACGATCGACACATTCGTCACCAAATATCGCCTGGCTGAGGTTCACCGCGCCTTTCAGGAATTCAAACTGACCGAAGAAAGTAAACCGTTTGCCCCCACCATTTCGCGGGTCCGTTTCACGGCGGCGATGGCCAAAGCGACGTTCGCGCTGGGCCGAAGAGATCTGACCGACAAGGCCGCGACACTGCTGCTGCGGTACAATCAGTTCGAAAGCGTCGCGCGAATCGCCCTGCTGTTCGACGACGATGCGCTCTTGTTCAAAGCGGGAACGCTGGCCCTGACCCGCTTCTTGTTCGACTCGAAATTCGACGTGAACCCGTTGAATATGGGTCGCGAGACCGATCTTTTAAACCTGGCCATGTCGACCCTCGCGACGGTGCGTGGCCCCCTCGCCTCGCGAGCGCGCCAGATGCTTCGCGATCTGGGTATGGCCTTGACCGGAATGAACGATCCCGAGTGGCTCGCGTATGACGCCGTGAACTACGTGTCGATCTCGGCATTGCGGCTTTCCGGCGAGTTCCAACACTTTCAAGGCTCGGATGGCGGCGGCGCGATCCGACCGCAAAATTTCGTCACCAAGATCGAAGACAAAAAACTCAAAGCGGTCATGCGCAAGCGCTTAAACCGATTGATCGACACCGATCCTATCCGCGCCAACGGCACGGGCGAAATCGCGCTTTACACGCAAGCGACCGGCGACCTCTCGATCGCGACGCGCATCCTTCGATCCGCCAGCGCTTTCGCCAGCGAGGTCGACCGCTACCATTCCCAAAATTTGCGTGTGCAAATCGAGATGATGGGTTTGCTTGGCCAAGAGACCGCCGCATACAACTTGATTATGGACGCCTATGAAAAAGGCGCGCTTCGCTCGATCGGCTTTTTGTACGCGGCCCTGCGTGAGGTTCATAAACTGTCCGACATTCCCTTCAAGGACATCTTCGAACGCTTTGTTCAAAGTCAGAAAGTCCGCGACGAACTCAGCGAATCACGCGCGATTTTGCTGACTAAACTCACTCTTGACCGGAATCTGAATGTTGGTTTTCCTTCCATTCGTGGCGAAGCCGCGCGGGCCTTA
>DAISHW010000016.1:0-309 GCA_036822295.1 Bdellovibrionales bacterium
ACGAGACCACGCACGACCAAGTGATCGGGCGTCTGGAGCTCGGTATCGAATCCCTGGACAAGGACGACAACGCTTTAACGGGCGTGCAGATTCGTTTGGCGGACCTTTACGCCGACCGCGCCCGCCTGAAAGCTATGAATGAAATGGCCACGGGCTGCCCGACGTCGGGTTGCGTGGCGGCCCGCGCCGACCGCGAGCGCGCGATCGGTCTGTATAAGCAAGCGCTACCGAACGTCGAAAAGCCCGCGCAAGGCCGCACCGTCTTGCAGATCGCCCACTTGCACACCTTGAACGACGAATTTTCCAAGG
>DAISHW010000016.1:326-5858 GCA_036822295.1 Bdellovibrionales bacterium
AAAAAAGCCTTGAATTTTTCGGAGGCCGCCCGCCGCGAAAACTTGAAGAACCGCGCTTTGGTCGAGTACCGCATCGCTTGGTGTTTGCTGAACCTGGGCCAAACGGACAAAGCGACGAAGAATCTGATCAAGCTTTTGACCGATCCGGAAACGCTCGCGACCGTCAGCACCGAAGGCAAGGCCGTCGATCCGACGTTCGTGCAAGACGTGACGGGCGATCTGGCCAAGTTCCTGGCCCGCGGCGATGTCGGTCCGAAACAAATCACTCTTTTGAAAGACCTGAGTCCTGAGAACCGCCGCAAGGCCAATCTGCACATGCTCGGCACCGAAACCGACCGCGTGGGCAAGAAAACCTCGTCGCTGGTCGTATGGGCCGCGTACGTCGATGAACCCGACGTGCAGCCGAACGAGAAGCTCGAAGTGCAGATCCGCGTCGCCAAGATCTTCTACGACATGAACAAACTCGATCTGGCCGCCAACGCGTACGAAAAAGCCGCGGGCTTGTGGCGCCAACACGGTTGCCTGAAGAACGAAGAGCTTTGCCAGGAACTGAAATCGCGCATGCGTTCGATGGTCACGGCCTGGAACAAAGCGCAGAAGCGCGAGCCGACCAAGGGTCTCTTCCGCGTGTACAACGCGTACGTGAACGTGTTCACCGACGACGTCGAGATGCTTCATTGGGCCGCGGTCGTGGGCCGCGAGCTGAAACAACATCACGAAGCCGCGGTTTTGTTCCACCGCGCGGCCGTGCAGGCGCAGAGCGAACTGGCCAAGAAACCGGGCGACAAGCAGCTTCACAACATGCTCGAAGGTTCGTTGCTGGGCGAGATCGAAATGGCCGAAGCTTCAAAGAACGCCAAGGCCAAAGAGCAAGCTTACAACTTCTATTTGCAAATCAACCCGCAGGGCGAGAAGGCCGTGGAAGTGCGCTACCAGCGCGCGCAGCTCTACGCCCAGTTGAATCGCCACCAAGAGGCGTTCTCGGAATTCCATTACCTGGCCTCGATGCCGGTGAAAGAACACCAGGACATCCGCACCAAGTCCGCGGATCTGGCGCTCGACAGTTTGGTGGCCTTGAAAGACGACAAGTCGCTGCAAGTGCGCTCGCTCGAGTACGCGCGGCTGCTGCCCCACCGGAAGAACGAATATTTGAAGATCTCGCGCAAGGCCACTTTGAACATCGTGGCCGCCAATTTGAAAAACACCAACGATCGTTCGGCCTATAAAGCCAACCTGGTCGCTTTGAACGGCGTGAACCTGGACGGCGCGGACGAGACCGAGAAGATCAAGTTCTACAAAAACAAGATCGTGGTCGCGCAAAAAGCCCTGGATCTCGGTTCGGTGGGCGCGTCCGCGGACAAACTCTTGAAATTCAAATCGCTGAACGCCGAGGACCGCGAGTGGACCTTCGCGCAGAAGGTGTGGGTCAGCGAAGTGCAACTGAATTTCGCGGAAGCCTACAAACTCTCGAAGAAAATGAAGCTCGCGCATCTTTCGACCGCCGACCGCCACCTGCGCCTGGCGCTGCTCGCCGACCTGGCGGGCCTGAGCACCCGCAAGCATCACGAAGATTTCTTGAATGCGAAACCCGGTCTGCGCGCCGGCAACCTGGTGCGCATAACCTTGATCAAGAACTCGTCGCGTCCGTGGCGCGAACTCGAGCGGCATCAGGATTATTTGCGCCGCACGCCGGATTTGCTGGCCGGCATCGCAGTTGAGGTCTTCGCGCGCGACAAAAACCTGGCGAAGGCCGAGCGTCTCCTCAAGACGACCTCGATCGGGCGCTTCCCGGGCGGCCAGACGATCGCGCGTCACCTTGAGATGCGCGACTTCCACGTCTTCGATCGAAAGATCTCGAAACACCGCATCGTCAGCTACAACGACGCGGTCATGGCGAAATCGCTCAAAGAGCGCCTGAAGCTCATCGGTCAGAGCGACCGCGCGGCCCAGCAGGCGTTCAAGCGCCGCGACTGGACGATGCAGATCTTGACGCTTTCGCAGCTCGCCCGCGAGAACCGTCGCCTGTATCAAGACATTTCGGCCCTTCCCGTTCCGCGGCGCTTGAATCCCGAGCAGCGCGCGCAGTACGTGGCGCTGATGAAACAGAAGAGCGAACCGTACCTGGCGCGGGCCGAGAAGCTCGATGCCGAGCTCGCCGATATGTGGTCGGGATCAAACAGCGTGCAGAACCTGCAGACCGCCTACATGACCGCGACGCCGGAACTGCAGAAACTTTACCGCGATGAAATCGGCCCGCTGGCTCGAAATGCGCCGTCGGGTGCCAAAAATCGTCTCTTGAACCTGCTCAACACGCCTTACCGCCGGCCCTCGCAAAAGGACATCATGGTGGCGCGCCAGGAGCTTCAAGCGAACCCGTTCGACATCTCGAAAGCTCAAAACTTACGCGCACTTGAAGCGCAGAACGGCCGCCCGGCGATGGTCGCCTACCTCGACGAACGCATCCTGCAACTCAAGAAAGGCAAGGACTTATGAGAGCTCTTATCTTCGCCCTGACGTTTGGATTGGGAGTTGCAAGTTTGGCTTCGGTTGGCGCAGAGGCCGCGACCAAGAAAACCGCGAAGGCCAAGAAGCCCGCGTACGAAAATAAAACCAATCACGACTTTGACGATCAAAGCGTGCACGGTGAGTACCAGATGCCTGACGAGGCCCTGGCGAAAGTGGAAAACGAAAAAGGTTTGAGTGACTTGCTGGGGGTGCGCAAGCACTTCAAAGACCGCCTCGCAGAGGCGGCGGATCAAGAGTGAGGGTATGAGTATGGTAGCCGGACGCTTCGTACTGGAAAATCAAAACGGTGAGGTCGTAAGAACCTTCAACATCGACAGCGACAACATCTTCTTGGTGTATCGCCACGACGTGCGCCGCGTGGAAGTCGTCTCTTCCCTCGAAACCCTGGACAAAGACGGGGTCAGTTACGCCCTTTTGAAGAAGCTCTCGGCCAACGGCGTAAAGCGCCGCGCGATCGCCCTGGGAAACGGCGGCCAGTTCCGCTTCGCCAAAGAAATCGACAAGACCGCTCCGCTCGTCAACGTGAAAGACGATTCCGAAGAACAAGAAAAGGCCATCTACAAATACACCGCGTACACGCAGCTCGGCTTGATGCTCTTCATTCTGTTCGTGGGTTTGCTCATCGAGCCCCTGTTCATGTCGAAAGAAGAAGAGACCATCGTCACCGTGATCCCGCAGAAATTCGTGCAGCCGCAAGAGCGCGTGACGGTCGAAGCTTCGGACAAGAAAATCAATCCCGCGCAAAAAGTCGCCAACAAAAAAGTCGTCTCTAAAGTCAAAGAAGTTTCCAAAGTCCTGACCGCCAAAGTCAAATCGCCGCGCAAAGAGAATGCGCCGCTTCGAACCAAAGTGAAAGTGGAAAACGTCGGCGCGCTGGGCGTACTAGGCGGCATGCAGAAGGGTTCGAAGAACTCGGCCGGTTTCAATCCGAACGCGGCGAATGATTCGAAAGGCACGTCGTGGAATGGCGCGGGCGCCGGCGGCAGCGGCGGCATGGAGCGCGCGATTCCGGGTAAGGGCCTGGTCGCCTCGGCCATGGGTCGCGGCGGCGAGGTCACCGGCGGCGGCGGGTACGGCACGCGCGGTAAAAACGGCGGCGGTCGCCCCGGCTACGGTTCGATGAATCTGGGCGGCACGGCGGCGGCTTACTTCGAGCCGGTTTCGGAAGAAGCGCTGGTCGAAGGCGGTTTGGACAAAGATCAAATCGCCGCGGTCATCAACCGTCACCTGGGCGAAGTCATCTATTGCTACGAAAAAGGTCTGCAGGTGCAACCGGGCCTTGCCGGCCGCGTGGGCGTGAAGTTCACGATCAACGGCGGCGGCAACGTCAGCGTGGCGAGCGTCGGTTCTTCGTCGCTCAACAGCGCGCAAGTCGAAGGTTGCATCGTCAATCGCTTACGCACATGGAAGTTCCCGAAGCCCGTCGGCGGCGTGAACGTGAAAGTGAATTATCCCTTCGCGCTCAAACGGATGAACCATGGATAAGGAGATCGTTATGAACTCTTATAAATACGGAGTTGTGGTCATCGCCCTCGTACTCTCGGGTTGCCAGGGACAAAATCCCTTCAGCCGCCAGAGCAACCCGGTGAAGGACTATCCGAACGCCACGGCCGCCGAAACCGCGTACGTTTCGGGCCAGCAGCCGCCGCAAGCGGCGCAGCCGGACAACTCGCAAGAGTACTGCGTGGCGCCCATGGTCGTGACGGTGGGTTCGGATCCGCGCAAAGCCGACGTGATGGAATTCACCGAGGGCGTGAACAAAGAATACAAAATCTCGATCACCCATAACCGCGGCGGCGCTTTACGGATTTCGCACGACGCGCCCGTGGGCGCGACCTTCGACAAAATTGACGAGAACGGCAAGACCTCGGTTTACAGCTTCAGCTAGACCCCGGGACCTAAAGTTTCCGAAGGTGAAGCTCCGATCTTCGCGATCAACTACGCGGGTTCGGTGAAGTCGGGCTGCGGCGCCAGCGCTTCGAAATTCATCTACATCTCGGTCCGCGGCGGCAAGCTCATGCCGATCGTTTCGTTCGAGAACATGCCCAAAGAAAACCTGGAGTTCGGAAAGCCATCGGGCGAATTCCAAATCGTCGTGGACGATCCGACCTCTGTGAAGGCGCCGGTGCTGTCGATCGTTTCGGAGGCCGAAGCCGTCAACCCCGAGAGCAAAGTGCACGACGGATCAAAAGGCGTGGATTGCGATTCCAAGCCCGCCAAGATCGCCGACAATCGCTGGGCGTTCACTTGCATCTTTGATTCGAATCTGATCAAGAACATCGACACCCGCTTGGGCACGGGCCAATTGATCAAAGCCGTGTTCTTCGCCAAAGCCAAGAGCGCTTCGGGCGCGGCCGCTTCGGTCGCCACGCCCTACTACATGATGGTTCAATTCCCCTTGATCGAGAAAAAATCCGTGACGGACGCCCAACCCGAGGAGCCGAAAGAGGAAGCCGTTTCAAACGGCATCCCCGTTCCGACCCCTCGTCCGTCGAACCAGGGAGCCAAACAATGAAATCCTTAAGCCTGATTCTGGTCAGCTTGTTCGCGTTCAACGCCTGGTCGTCGGAAGATCTGTCGGCCAAAATGAACGCGCTCGGCGCCAATAAAGATCTGATGCGCAAAGCGAAGGCGATCGATCCCGAAAACCGCGTGCGCGTGGTGCAGAATCGCGAAGTCGATCGCCACATGCGGCTCGAGCTCGGCGTGAATTACGGAATGGCCGCCGGCGGCGATTCGTACGTGAACTCGAATCTTTTGGGCGGTCAACTCGACTTTCACCTGACGCCCCGCTGGTCGGTGGGCGCGCGCTACTACAACGTGAGCAACACGCTGACTCCCGAAGGCAAGGAAGTTTTTGACGACGCCGAAGCCCGCGCCGAGCGCGGCGACACGAGCTTCCGCCGTCCCGCGGTCGATTACGCGAAAGACATGTGGCTCGCCGTCGCCAACTGGTACCCGGTGTACGGTAAAATGAATCTGTTTGACGCCGCGATCTCGCAATTC
>DAISHW010000016.1:5936-16670 GCA_036822295.1 Bdellovibrionales bacterium
GTCGGGGACGGCTCCGGTTTACACGGCCGGCGGCGGCGTCGGCATCTGGTTCACGCAGCACTTCGCCACCCGTCTCGAGGCGCGCTGGCAGGGCTACAAAGACCGGGTTTTCGACGGCCTTGACACGCAATCGCGCGATATCAACCAAACGCTTTTGACCGCGACGGTATCTTTCATCCTGTAAGGAAGATTTATGTTACAGCGCTGCTTGATTCTAATTCTGGTGGGACTGACGACGCTGACCGCGCAAGCGGCTCCGTTTGATTTCTTGCCCGCGACGAGCGGACCGGTCGCCGACTTCCGCTCGGCCATGAATTCCGGAAACTTCAAGAAGGCGCTGGGTCTGTGGGCCCAGGCTCACGGTTCGACTTCGTTCGGCCGGTCGCAGACCGGGCAAGCGACGCTGGCGTACCTTTTGTACCAGAACGGTCTGCAGGTTTCGGGTCTGGAGCACCTGTTCAACGCCACCCAATCGCGCCACGTGAACGCGGACCTGTTGAAAATCTGGAGCGTCGAGCTCACCAATTCTGCGGCGGCGCAAAAAGGCCTGGTCGCTTCGACGCGCGGCTGGTCGTCGGTCACCGACAATTCGCCGGCGTCCGTGGCGCTTAAAAACAAGCGCGACATCGAGCGCGCGTTCGCGCGCGCGGCGGCGCTGCCCTCGTCGCACATGAATCCGAAAGCGCGGATCTGGTTCAAGATCGCGACTCTGGCCCCGCAGATCGGTCAGATCGATTCGTCTTTGAAAGCCTTGAAGCTCTTGAGTGAATCCGGTCAGACCGTGATCGGTCATGACTTGATCGATTCGACGTACGGCCGCGTGCTCTATCAAAAGGGCGATCTGGATGCGTCTTTAGAGGCCTTCCACCGCGTGCCGAAGTCCTCGAATCTTTGGATCGAGTCGGTCGAGGAGCGCGCGTGGCTCCACCTGCGCCGCTTTGATTTGGACAAAGCCTTGGGCGAGACCGTGACGTTGCTGTCACCGGCTCTGGTGCCTTTGGTGGGTCCTGAGAGCTATTACCTGACCAACTTGTTATCTTTGAAGGCGTGCGATTTCCCGCGCATCTTTAAAACCAGCGAGCTCTTTAAAAAGCGTCACACCGAGCGTCTGGGCGCCATGCAAGAGCTCGCCAAGACCGGCACCAACAAGAATCTCAATGGCGTGTTCGAGCGCTTCGACAAGGGCGGCGTCAGCGTGGAAACCGCGGGGCCGCTCGCCGAGTGGATTCCGCGCGCCGCTTATCGTGACTCGCAAATCGCGCGTGCGTTAGAGCTGCGGCGTTTGCTCTTGGGCGAAATCAAGCAAGCCGGGAAACTCGGCGGCTTGGTGCAGATCGCCTCGGGCGCGGCCGCCCGCGCCGATCGTTTGAAAATCGAGGCGACGAAGCGCTTGCGGGTTCTGGCCGCGGCCGAAGTGCGCGAGTACCGCCAGATGCTCGACAAAATGCACATCGTCGAGGGCGAAGTCATTCACCGCCTGGCGGTCGACGACAACTTGAAGGGTCAACGCGGCAAACTCGCCAAGGTCGAAGACCAAGGCGAAGTGCTGGTGTTCCCCTACACGAACGACGAAGTTTGGTTCGACGAACTCGACAATTACAAAGCCCGGGTGAAGGATTGCCCGACGCTTAAAGGGGCCTCGTTATGAAGCATGTCATCTGCTGGACCGCAATGAGCCTGGCGCTCACCGCTTGTCAGTCGGATAATCCGCCTCTCACGGGCACGCCGCCTCCTCCGCAAAAGCCGATCGTGCGGGAAACCGTCGCGGTCGAGGGCGAGAAGACCCAGGTCTTCGACCCCAAAGTCGACATCTTGTTCGTCATCGACGACTCGAAGTCGATGAAGGCGCACCAAACGAAACTTTCGAAGAGCGTGAAGAGCTTCGTGAACAAGCTCGCGACGGTCAAGAAGATCGATTACCACATCGGTTACACGCTTTCATGGGACCGCACCCGTTACGGGTCGGTCGTGCCGGAAGTTTGCCCGGATGGCAAACGCAACTGGCAACCCGCGGGATCGCTTGAACCTCTGCTAGGACCGGCGGAGCTGCTGCCCAAGGATGGGCGCCGTTTCGTGACCCGCGACGACGCGGGCCACTTGGACGTTTTGAAATCCTCGCTGGATCCCGAAACCAACGTTTCGTTGGTGAAGGATCTGATCAATCCGGGCAACGACAAGGGTCTTTGCCCGACCGGTCCTTTGGAAGAAGAGATGTTCACGCCCGTGCTTGGCGCGCTCGATGATCCCACGCGCGCCGTCGGTCCGAACGCGGGCTTCCGCCGTCCCGACGCGTTCTTCGTCGTGATCATTTTGTCGGACGCAAAGGATGCCTCGGGCATGTCTCCGGACGATGTCGTGAAGCGCCTAGAGGCTTCGACCAAAACGTACTCGGCGGGTCCGAAAGGTTTCCGCGTGTTCTCGGTGGTCATGAAACCGGGCAAGAAGTTTGTGGAATCTTGCGTTCCCGACAACGCCTTCGGCGATATGGTGCGGGTCCACGGCCGCGACGTGTATCAGATTCCTTATGGCCGTACGATCGAAGCCAATCCTTTGGCCAGCTTGGCGCAACTGACCGAAGACGCGGGTTCTTCGCGCGTCGACCAGGGCATCTCGATTTGCGACAGCGATTTCGGCGACACTCTGGGTGACTACGGCACGCAGGTACAGCAGGACGTGCTGGTCGACGTGCGCATCGGCCTGGGCGGCAAATACCAGGTTTTCCCCACGGGCGATAAACGCAATTTAAACGTGTTCGTCGACGGCTATGAGCTGAACCCGGCGCAATGGTCGGTGGACGACGCTTCGGACACGGTCACGGTGTTTGGCAAGAAGATCGACTGGGACAAGTTCCCCGAGGGCAAAATCAAGGTGAAGGTCGTGCCGGTGGACGCGGAAGCCCCGACGTCGCGCCCGGCGGGTCACTAAGCGATCTTGCGGATCGCTTCGAGCTTGTCACGAAGGATTTTGACTTCTTCTTTGAGCGTTTTATTCTCGCGCGCGAACTGACTTAAAGCTTTCTGCAATTGAGCGACTTCGGGGCCATGGTGAGCATGGTCCTTGTCGTTGGGCTTCACGTGATTGTTCGGGCGGTCGAAGACCAACACCGGAGCTTCGGCTTCTTCGGTGGCTTCATTGGCCAGGGCGGCGGCGCCCATCTCTTCCAGTTTCGATTCGAAAGCTTCGGGAATGATCAAGCCCTCATCGAATTTTTCGGCGTTCAGTTCGCGGTCGACGAGCAGCCGGCGCGCGACTTCGACGACCTTCACGAGCGTGGCTTGAATCTCCTCGGGCTTCGGCGCGCTTTCGGTGAGCACGTCGTTCATGCGGCGTTGTTCGCTGGTGGAGATCAGCGGCATGATCTTGGCCTTGTATTCGTCTTTCAGACCTTGCATCGCGAAGGCCTGGCCCTTGACCGGGAGTCTGCGAAAGACTTCGATGACGGTTTGATCGGGCCACTGGAAAATGCGCTCGAGCGTGAGCATTTTGTCCCGGAGCGCTTTGGCCCACACGTGGCTCTCTTGATCGATCATCTCAAGGAACTTCTCTTTTTTCTGCGGACCGAACGTCTCGATCAGCGACAAGAGTTGAAAGAAACCACCCGATTTTTTATAGCGCGCCAATGAACTCATAGATGTCGTTTCGGAACACCCATGAGCGGTCTAAAGGTCGGTTGAGCGAATCTCATTATTTTACGTGGCGTTTGTATCAGGGTGAAATTCTATGTATTTTGGGGTTCCGGTCCGAAGATAAAAACTGTTTTATTCCTTCGGGCGCGCGGCTAAAATGTTCGCTTTTTGGGGGTACACCGTGGTGTGGTTGTTGTTCGTGGTGGCGTCCGTGTTGGCCGAGGAACGCGCCGACCACAGGCACTTCTTTTCCTCTGGCTTGCGGGGTTCGGCCTATGGGGGCGGCCCGACCTTTAGCTACGGCCAAAGGTTGAATGGCCGGTTGTTTCTAAATGGAACGTTCTTCTTCGGCCAGTTGAGCGAATCGACGTCGGGCGGATCGCTGGACAACGCCCAGTACTACGAGACCGAGTCGAAGCGCAAATCGACGATGTTCGATGTCGGCTTGACTTACTTCTTCCGCGAGAACGGCATCGCCCGCTGGGGCGCTTTGCTCAAGGCCGGAGTCGGTCACGCGCGCACGACGATAAAGAGCGAGTGGAAGCGCTACGACCGCGATCCCGCGTTCATTGTCATCGGCGACGAGAAGCGCTTGCGCGAATCCGAGTCTGATGACGCTTCGTTTGATTCGACCTACGCGCGCTTGTCCGGCGGCTACCAGTTTTTATGGGGCTTTTACCCGGGCAATCGCGTGGGTCACGTTTTGGAGTTGAGCGCCGGTGTGCTGATGGGCGACCGCGAAGCTAAAGTCGGCACCGTGCAGCCGAACGGCGAGAGCGCTTCCGCCGAGCTCGAGCGCGTCTCGGCGTTGTTTGAAATCGCTTACAGCGTGGCGTTCTAGTTCAGCCCGCGCATCTGTTGATGGTGACCTTGCCGTGGCCGGCGTGAATCAGCCCGATTTTCGCCGCGGCGGCTTTGGAGAGGTCAATCATTCTTCCCGCCGTGAACGGTCCGCGATCGTTGATCGTGACGGTCACCGATCTTCCGTTGTAGGTCACGCGCACGCGAGTGCCGAACGGCAGCGTACGGTGCGCGGCCGTGAGCGCGTTCATGTTGAAGCGCGAGCCGCTCGCGGTTTTTCTTCCGTGGAATGGCTTGCCGTACCAGCTGGCTTTGCCTTGCGAGATGCAGGTTTTTTTCGCCTTAGCCGTGCGGGTCAGCGTCGTCTTTTTTGCGGCTTCTGGTTCATAGGATTGCAGAAACTCGGTTAGACCTTGCGGCCCGAAAATTTGGTCGTCGCTGAGTCGGTCTAGCGGGATGTCGAGTTGTTCTTCATCGACCACGAAAATTTCGAGTTCGGGTGCCGCGTGCGTGATGGGCGTGTTCGCGACGTCGTCGATGGTGTCGATCGCGGCGTGGGCTTGCAGGCTCGCGAGGAAGACTAGCGTCTTGAGCATTTTTTCTCCTTTTATGTGTGTTGGAACGGGCGACCTTGGTTCACGCTTCGCGCGCGGTCAACCCGCGTGGGAAAGTTTACGGGGTGGTGGTGCTGGTGGCACCAGCTCCGGATGCGCGTTCGAGAATCGGAAACGAAGTCAAGCAAGACCCCTCTAAATCGCCGCTCGGGATGGCCACGGCAATTGCACTGACGATGCGACGAAAAAAGGAGGCATCATGCTACAGAAGCTCAGTCGGGCGGATTTTCGCGAGTTCGAACTCATTCACACCGAATTGAAAGAACTCTTCACGAAGCATAAATACGTCGAGTGGGAGATCATCTCGAGACTCGCCGTGGTTGAGTATCGTAAACTCTTTCTGACTCGCGGTTATCGCAGTCTCTACGAATACACTCTTAAGGAGTTCGCGCTGACCGAGGATTTAACCTATACGTTCATCAAACTCAGCCGAAAATCGCGCGAGGTCCCACAATTGAAAGACTACTTATGTTCCGGAAAGATCACCTCGTCTAAGGCGATCAAGATCGCGACGGTTCTAAATGAAGCCAACGCGGATCGCCTGCTCACGTTCGCTGTGAAAGCTTCAAAACGCGCCATCGAGAAAGAGGTTTCAAAACTGAATCCCCAAGCCGCGCACCCGGACCGAACCAAAGAAGTCGCGCCAAATCTAACTCGACTTGAACTTTATGTCTCGAATATCGACGACATTCGGCGGGCTCAGGATGTAGCCGCTCAAAAGCGTCGAGAGAATCTCTCCCTTTCAACCCTGATGGAACTTATGACCGGCGAATATCTTTGGCATAATGACCCATTTGAGAAAGCAAAACGCTCCGCCGTACGTGCAAGTAAAAAATCCGACAAAGACAAAAAAGATGGGAAAACGCCACCCTCGAATTTGCAAGATACTGACAACACTGATGAAATGATAATTCTACCCGGCCCGGGCCGGGTGAATCTTCCGGTCCACGCTAAAAACCAAGTTCAACTCCGCACCGGGGGACGCTGCACGTTCAAACGCAACGGCGAGAGATGCGAAGAGCGGCGCTGGTTGCACATCCACCATATCAAACCCGTCGCGATGGGCGGGGCGAACGATATCGAAAACCTGACGATGCTCTGCTCAGCCCATCACGACTTGGTTCATCAACTCGAATTCCCGGGAGTGCTTGGGGAAAGCGCGCTCTTCGAATGGACGATCGGAGAAACATGAGCCGAGCGCGAACCGCCCGGCCCATGCCGCTAAACATTCAAGAACGATCGCAGCATCCACGCCGCTTTGTCATGGGCGCCAATCCGCGCGGTCATCATGTCGCAGCTGAACAGGTCGCCCGCTTCGTCTAAAACCTCGGCGGCTTCTTTCGCGCGCTTGGCGAGCAGTTCGTGACCCGCGATCAACTCGGTCAAGGCGCGATCCGAAGTCGCATTCTCTTGCCGCTTCATCTCGCTCAGATCGGCCTGCGCCAGAATATCTTCCAAAGACACGGGCGCGTCGACGCCTTTGGCGCGAATGCGCTCGGCGATTTCGTCGATGGCTTCAGCCAGCTCGCCGTAATGCTCCTCGGTGAGCTTGTGCACCGAAAAAAAACGCGGACCTTTGAAGTTCCAGTGCACGGCATATGTCTTCATATACAACACGAACGTATCGGCGAGCACCCGCTTCAATTCGTTGCTCCCCGTGGATTCGGCGCGATCCGTTTCGATATCCAGTTTATCGGCTTGTTTTTTAGTCATGGGTTAACCTCGCGCGGCCTTCGAGCCCGCAACCATCTGCACCAAGAACAACAAAATCACCGCGCCCAGGACCGAAGCCACAAAGCCGGCGGGCTCGTTCATCTCATATAGTCCAAACGATCGGCCCAAAAATCCGCCGATCACCGCGCCCAAGATGCCCAGCAACGTCGTCATGATAAATCCCATCGAATCGCGGCCTGGTTTCATGAAGCGCGCCACCAACCCGACAAAAAATCCGATGATGATCATCCATAGAACTCCCATTGTCTTTCTCCTCTCGCCCCGCAGGGACACTAGTCTTGATGCCAGCCAAAATTGCATAAAGCAGACCCACGCGGAACTCGACCAGATTGGATTTCGCGGCACATACCGCACGCATCCCGGGGCAAAAACGTACCCGCACACGGAAAAGTTGACTCCTCCCGCGCCAGCCCCGAAGATCGATCCACACCAACAAAGTGAGTTCCGTTGAGTTACTGGCTTCAGAGCCTAAATCCTGAGCAGGCAGAAGCCGCTTCGCACGATCACGGTCCGCTGCTGATCCTGGCCGGGGCGGGCTCCGGCAAAACGACCGTGCTGGTGAGCCGCACGGGCCGGCTCATCGCCGAACGGCTCACCACTCCGGAACGCATCTGCGTGCTCACCTTCACCAACAAAGCCGCGCAAGAACTCAAAGCCCGCGTCGCGAAAAAACTGGGCTCCTCGGCCGCGGGCGTGTGGTCCGGCACCTTCCACGGATTCGGTTTGCAATTCCTGAAAGAACATTGGAAAGAGGCCGAGCTGCCCAAGAAATTCGGCATCATCGACGGCGGCGATGGTCTGGCGATTCTTAAAGATCTGGTCAAAGATCACCAAGACTACGATAAATCGCGGCTCAACCTGGAAATATTAATGGCCAAGATCTCGCACATCCGGACGCACGGCCGCGACGAGAAACTCGATCAGACGCCCGAAGGCGTCGCCAGTGTCGTGCTCGCGCCGAAATACGTGAAGCGCCTAAGAAACCTTGGCGTCGTCGACTTCGAAGAGCTCTTGCTCCGCCCGCTCAAGATGATGAAAGAGAGCGTGCATCTAAGACAAAAAATGCAGAAGCGCTTCGATTTCATCATGGTCGATGAGTTCCAGGACACCAACGCCACGCAGATGCTCCTGATCGACGAACTCACGGCGAGCCACCGCAACATCGCGGTGGTCGGCGACGACGATCAGTCGATTTACGGCTGGCGCGGCGCCGAGATCCAGAACATTCTGGGCTTCCCGAAACGCTACGACGACTGCAAAGTCATTCGTCTGGAGCGCAACTACCGTTCCACGGGCAAGATCCTGAATCTCGCCAACGCGATCATCGCGCGCAACACCGCCAGGCATACCAAAGTGCTGCGCCCCGGCCGCGAAGCGCCTGGCGAGATGCCCGAGCTCTTTGTCTTCGCCAACGAAGAGGCCGAAGTCGACCAAGTCGTGCGCGAGCTGATGGATTTTCATAAAAAAGGCTACGCCTTCGGCGACATGGCCATACTCTATCGCTCGAACTCGCAAGGCGGGCTGATGGAGGGAGGCCTGCGCCGCAATCAGATCCCTTACAAACTCACCGGTGGCACCGCGCTCTTTGACCGTAAGGAAGCGAAAGACGTGCTGGCGTTTATCCGCTCGAGTATTTATCCGACGGAAGTGTCGTTTCGCCGCGTGATCAACCTACCGGCGCGCGGGATCGGCGACAAAACGCTCGAAGACATCGAGGCCACCGGCGGACAACTCCCGTTTCACGTGAAGGCCAAGCTCTGGGCCGAGAACAATCCCGACGAAAAGGCCTCGTTCGCGATCAAGGATTTCATGGCGTTCTTGGAACACCTGAAAACCGAGCTCGTGATGAGCAAACACAGCGCCGAGGACGTGCTCAACACCGAGCTGCGCAACCTGGGCTACCGTGATTACGTGAACAAATCCTACCGGGATCTGAAGGCCGCCGACAGCCGCTGGCTGAGCGTCACGATCCTGGGCCGCATCCTTGACGGCATGTTCACGCGCCAGGGACGCACCACCGACACGCTCGAGAACTTCATCACCTGCATGGAGCTGCGCGATCAGGTCGACGAAGAGGACGAAAAGGACGAAGTGCAGATGATGACCCTGCACGCCTGCAAGGGCCTGGAATTCCCACTCGTGTTTCTGCTCGGGCTCGAAGAAGATCTACTCCCCCACGCGCGACTCGGTCAAAACACCGACGAGGAACGAAGGCTCTTTTACGTCGGCGTCACCCGCGCGCAGAAGCATCTGGTGCTCACCCGCGTGCGCCAGCGCAAGCGTTACGGTCAGCTTCAGGATGTCGCGCCCTCGCGTTTTCTGCTTGAACTCGACACCGCGCTTTACCAGCAGCATATTGACGGAAGGCCGCTCGTCGCGGGCGCGCGCGAATCCATGCTCAAAGACCTGATGTCGAAGCTCGATAAGAAAATCGCCGCGCGCGATCTAGAAAGTTAAACGGAAATTCCAAGCCGCGAACCAGGCGTCGTCGAGCCGGACGGTGCCGCTGCGACGTTTGCCGAAGCGCGCGCCCTCCCAAACCTCGCGGTCAAAGACGGGGCCCAATTGCAGCTCGGAATGAAGCTTCACGAACAAAGGGCCGCGCAAGCCGACGAACGCCTTTTTCTCGTCGACGTACACGCGGTCTTTCTCCTTCTCGCGCTCGCGCCTTAAGAACGTCTGCTGGCTCCAATTGAAGCCCAGGAAACCTTGCAGGCCTTCCCGCGCGCCGTAAGAAGCCTCGGCGTTCACCGTCGGCCCGAACAAAGACAGCGCGAACGCCCACGGCGGCCGGGGCGCCCAGATCACGCTGCCAAACGGCAGCCCGAACATGCCGATGAAGCTCCCCTGGCGATAAAAATAAATGAATCCGGGAATGGGAACATAGTTCGCCAATGGATTGTTGTTCGAGATAAACACAGACACGATCCAATGCGACCGCTCGGTGCCGGGCATCGAGTACGCGACGCTGCCGGAAAACGTAGTGTCCTTGAACTCCTTGAACAGCTCGTCGCTCGCGCCGCCGATCGAAGCGCGCACGGTCAGCGTGCGGTCCTCGTCGACCTTACGAAAGAACACGCCGCCCAAATCCACGCGGCGAAATTCTTCAGAGAGTTCCAAACCCGTCGGAAACACCACGGGCGCGCCGAAATCAAACGCGCCGCCGCTCAAAGCCACGGAGTAATTGTCGCGCTCGCCTTGCGAGAGCGGCGCCGACGCCTGAAAGCGATGCTGCGTGACCGAAGACTCGCCGGTCTTCGCCGGCACCGCGTAGCCGCCGTAAATCAACATGGGCACCGGCGGCGCTCCGGCGTTGCCGCCCATCAGGCCCGCGAACGCGCCCAGGCCGCGCGATTGCGCGAAACATGGAAACGAAAGGAACACGAGTATCCAACGCATACCCACTAAGTTTGACACGACACCAAGAACCCGGGCTATCCTTTAGAGCATGAGAGCACTAAATCTGGTTTTTATTATGTCGTTAACCGCGTGCGCGAATCTCCCGGCGAAAGACACGCCCCCCCCGATTCCGGTCGGAAGTCCCGCGGAAGATCAAGTCGCGGCGAGTGCCCGGCCCACCATACGGCAGATCGAGGAAGCCAAGGCCGAAGCGCCGAAGACTCCCGCACCCAAGCCCGTCCATGAACCCGAAGGCACCTGGCACCTTGAAAAACACAAACTCAAAGGTCCCGGCGAGCCCCGCAAGGCGCTGTTGATCTTGAAAGTGCAAAACAAAAAATCGCCCGGCTCAACCAGCATCGTCTGTTACAACTACGGCGACTTCGCGATCGTCGAAACCAAGTCGACGTCCGAGGTCGGCTCGGCCGAGCTCTTCGTGCGCCACGCCGATCCCGATCACAAACATCTTTGCCAAGAGGGCTTTAAAGGCAAAAACCTGAATCTTAAGATCCGCGAGGGCGGTATCTCCGGCGTGGCGGGCGACTACGTGATCGTCGACG
>DAISHW010000017.1:0-16151 GCA_036822295.1 Bdellovibrionales bacterium
CTCGAGGCGCTGGGCCAGTTCGCCGATCGCCTGCATCAAACCAAGGCTGAACTCGCCAAGCTCATGACCGCCGAGATGGGCAAAGCCATCAAGGAGTCGGACGCCGAGATCGACAAGTGTGTCGCGAGCGTGCGCGCGCTGATCGAGCATTTTCCCCACTGGCGCGCCGAGATCGAACACAAGACGGGCAATGGGTACGAGGTCACGCGCGAGCCGCTCGGCGTGATCGTCGGCATCATGCCGTGGAACTTTCCCCTTTGGGAGGGGGTTCGCTTCGCGGCGCCGACTCTGCTATGCGGCAACGCGATTTTGCTCAAGCATTCGACCAATACTTGGGGTTCGGCGGAATTCATCGACCGCATTTTCAATGAAACGCTGCCGGCGGGCGCGTTTCGCCACTTGCGCGTCGATCATGACGTGATCGGCGATTTGATCGCGGACCAACGCGTGCGGGGCGTGTCTTTGACGGGTTCGCGCCGCGCGGGCGTGAGCGTCGGCGAGAGGGCCGGTAAGCATTTGAAAAAATGCGTGCTCGAGCTGGGCGGCAGCGACGCGTACGTCGTGCTCGACGACGCCGACGTGGCCCAGGCCGCCACAGTGTCCGCGCGATCGCGCGTGATCAACGCGGGCCAGAGCTGCGTTTCGGCCAAACGTTTCATCGTGACCAGAAAAAACCATTCTCAGTTCCTTGAAGCGTTCGTCGCGGAAATGAAAAAGTTCAAGCTCGGCGATCCCGCCGACCCCGCGACCGATATGGGACCGCTCGCGCGCCGGGATCTGCGCGATGAGCTCGATCGCCAGGTGCAAGCGAGCGTTAAGGCCGGCGCGAAAGTCGCCCTTTCGGGCGGACCGCAAGACGGGCCCGGCAACTTCTATGCGGCGAGCGTGCTCGGCGACGTGCGGCCCGGACAAAAGGCGTTTGACGAAGAGCTGTTCGGGCCTGCGGCCGCGGTGATCGAAGCCAAAGACGAAACGGATGCCTTTCGGTTGGCGAACTTGTCGCGGTACGGACTGGGCGGCGCGGTGTTTTCAAAAGACGTCGAGCGCGCTCACTCGCTGGCGCGACTGGAGTTCGACACCGGCATGATCGCGATCAATGATTTCGTGCGTTCCGACGTTTTGGCGCCGTTTGGCGGAGTCAGGGATTCCGGTCTCGGGCGCGAACTGGGGCGCGACGGCTGTTTTGAGTTCACCAATATCAAATCGATTTTTACTCCTAAGAGTCGTTAGAGATCGACGGATTGGATCGGTTCGAACGCGATGTCGCCGAGCAGGAGCTTGGCGGTTTCTTCCAGCCGCGGAGAGAAGTCCGTGCACAGTATCGACATTCGGCGGTCGCCTTGACCTATGCCGTCGACCTGGCCCAGGTCCTCGATAAGACCGGGGCTTGAGTCGATCAACCGGATGCCGCCGCCGACCGCGCGGCGAATGTTGGCCTTGAGAACCGGGTAGTGCGTGCAGCCCATGATCAGCGTGTCGATGCCGTGCCGGGAAATGTTTGAAACATAACGGTACACGATCAGGTTCGTGACGGGATCGTCGACCCAACCTTCTTCGACCAAGGGCACGAAGAGCGGGCAGGCGAGTTGGTGGGATTCGACCTCTGGGTTCAGGCGTTTCAAAGCGTGCGGATAGGCTTCGCTCTGGACGGTCGCGCGCGTGGCCAACACGCCGATCTTTTTGTTCTGGCTGGCTTCGAGTGCTTTGCGGGCGCCCGGTTCGATGACATTGAAAACGGGAACGCTGAATTCAATCGGCGCTTCGATCATCGCGGCCGAAGCCGTGTTGCACGCGATCACCACCGCTTTGAGCGGGTGGCGGCTCATGAACCCCAAGCATTGCTCCACGTAATTGTGAACCGTGCCGATCGATTTGTTGCCGTAGGGCAGGCGGGCGGTGTCGGCCAGGTAAATGAAATTTTCGTTCGGCCAGTGCGTCTTCAGCGCTCTTAAGACCGTCAGGCCGCCGACGCCGGAATCGAAGACGCCGATCGAGGGCATCACTTCACTCCGTGCGCCATCGATTCGCGCGCGCCGCTCAAGCTCATTTCGATAAAGCGGGCTTTCTCCGGAATCTCATTCAGGTCGTTGGCGTTGATGTAGCTCATGCCGCTGCGTAAGCCCCCCGCGAGTTCGAGCACGACGTCTTTGACATGACCTTTAACGGCCACCGAAGTCGATTCGCCCTCGGGCGCCATGCCTTCCGGCAGTTCCCCGCGCCACGAAACCTGGGCGGCCTTTGAGGCCATGCCCCGGTAATGCTTGCGGCCGTTGTGCACCGGGCCTGGAGTTTCGAGCGTGCCTGACAAGAGCGAGCCGAGCATCACGCTCTGCGCGCCGGCGGCGAGCGCTTTGACGATGTCGCCCGAGGTTCTTAAGCCGCCGTCGGCGATGACCGGCGCGCCGCGCTCACGCGCGACCTCGGAACACCAAGCGACCGCGGTCAGTTGCGGAACCCCGCATCCCGTGATGATACGGGTCGTGCACATCGAGCCGGGACCGATGCCGACTTTGATGGCATCGGCGCCGGCGTCAATCAGGTCCGACGTCGCTTCGGGCGTCGCGACGTTGCCGGCGATGATGTCGATTTGGTCGCTGAACTTGTCGCGCAGCCATTTCAAGGTCTCGAGCATCGATTCCGAGTGTCCGTGGGCGATGTCGATCGTGAGGATGTGAACGCCTTCTTTGACCAGGGCCTCGGCGCGCGGGCGTTCGTCTTTAGTCACCCCGATGCTGGCGGCGATCAGATCGACGCCGGCTTCGCGGATCCTACGCACCTCTTCGAGCTGCGTTTCCGGGCTCATGAAGCGATGAAGAATGCCCAGGCCGCCGATTTTGCGCATGGCGATCGCCATGTCGCTCCCGGTGACGGTGTCCATGTTGGCGCTGATCATGGGCAAAGCGCCTCTAAAGCGTTTGGTCAGCTGCGCGGTCAAGTTCGGATCCCGGCGCGAGCGCACGGCCGATTTGCTCGGGACGATCAAGACGTCGTCGTAAGTCAGTCCGCGCCCGCGTTTCAAAATGCCGCTGGAGTTGAAGGTCAAGTCCATTCGTGCTCCTCGAGTGCCCGTTCAAAAATCAAAAAAATGAAACTGTACGTGAAGATTCCCACCCAGAAGCTCAAGGCGATGAAGAGGACCCGAATCGGGGCCGCGTGAAGGCCCGTGTTCAAATGGGGCGCGAATTCGAGCGCGAGCTGTACGATCGTGCTCAGGCCGAACACACTGACAATCAGCCGCATACGGCCCTGGCTCAAATCCAGCGAGAGCTCTTTCGCGTCGACTTCGTCTTTGCGGTAAGCATCCGCGAAAAGCGCGATGTAGGGCATGAAGATCAAACGGCAGTAGCGAATAAATCCGGGAATGATGAGTAAGAGACCGAAGAGCAGCACTTGCGCGAGCAGGCGCAAATACTCGGCGAAAAAACTCGACAGATACGACTCCGTGAACGGCGCTTTGTGAAAGACTTTTGACTTGAGGGAGTGCGCTTTGGGGATGCCCCAGCTCAAGATCAAGAAGATCATCACGCCCTCGAACAGGTCCCAAAGGCCAAGGCTCAACTGCCACGCCCAGCGCTGGCTTTCACTTTCGGGGGTCAACTGGGACAGGGCATTTTCGCAGGTGAGCGAGACGGCCACGCTCAGGAAGCCCAAGATGAAGATCGGCATCGCCTGGGTTTTAAGCAAACGGATCGATAGGTCTTGGGCGCGGCGGATCCAGGAGGTGTTCACAAGCATTGCAGAGTGGCAGAAGCCCATCGGAAAGTCACGCGTCGCGGGACTCTAGGATTGACTAATTCCCCGCCAGTCGTCAGTTTTTAGCTTCCAACGCCCCGGTGGCGAAATCGGTAGACGCACGGGACTTAAAATCCCGGGACGGGTCACACTGTCGTGCCAGTTCGAGTCTGGCCCGGGGCACCAAATGTCAAAGTATACGAACCATAATTTCTAAAAGATCCCGAATCTGACGAACCGCCCCCTTGGGGGACGGAGATGGCCCGTTTTAACGCCAGCTCCCGGTCGAAATGAGCCTGATCCACGATCCAGTGGATTTTTACGCTGTTTATTCCCACTTCCACCTTTCTGATGAACTTTTGAAGCATCTGCTTTTGTTCGGTCAGACGACCGCGATCTCGCGGTATACGTTCTTCCAAGGCACGAGTGATCCGTGGAACTCAAGAATCCGCCAAGTTTTACTTCAGGTCCAGCAAGGGGCTGATGTTGAACAAGTTGGCAAGAAGGTAAAAGCCTTTTTCGATATGAAGTACGGCAAATCGGCCAGATTCGTCGTGGGTTCCGACAGTGTCCTGATCGCGCAAATGAATAGATTCCTAAACTTGTTCACAATACTGCTCGCCGCAATTGCTCTGGTGTCGCTCGGTGTAGGTGGGATCGGGATTACGAACATGATGTTGGTTTCCGTTTCCGAAAGATTCAAGGAAATCGGTATCCGTAAAGCTTTCGGCGCGACCAATTTCAGCATCCGAGTTCAGTATTTAGTCGAATCGATTTTAATCTGCAGCATCGCGGGAGCAATCGGCTTGGTGCTCGGATTTATTTTATACCAGGGTGCGATCTATGGAGCCACTAAGCTGGTTACTAAGCTCGCTTTTGAATGGACCGTCGATTTCTCAGCCCTTCTCCTGTCGGTCGTTTCTATTTTTGTCGTCGGAGTTTTGAGCGGTCTCACTCCAGCGTTAAAGGCCGAAAAACTCCAGGTGATCGAGGCACTCAGGAGCGAATAGCTAAAATCCAAAATCCGAATTTCTCATTTTGAGAAGAACGAAATGGTCCGTAGAAAAGAATACTTTTTAAAATCAGCATCCAGAGTCCAGATGCGTTTTACCTTATGCTGTTTGAGGCAAAGTGCGATTCGTGCATCAAATACTTCATTGCCTTTTAGGCCTGGAATTTGCTTTGTGATTCCCGTCAATTCTTTCCACCAATTCGTATCCTCATCTAAAATTCTAATATCGTAGGCGTTAATAAATTGGGATAAGGCTTCCACGGCAGGCTCTATTTTTATTGGTGAAGAGAAAACTTTAGGATGGGTGAGCAGTCGCAGGACTTCGCCGATATTTGTTGGAGTCGTGCAAAGCTCGTCGTCTAAACTTTCTAACCCGCTCATTGTTTCCTTGTGATGAGCTGAACTGCCGACCATGATTCCGATAATGATATTGGTATCAATTGCTGTCATCGTCGAGTTCTCCCATCCAATCTTTTCGGTTCGTGAGGTCTATTTTTTCTTCTCCGAGATTTAGTGGTTGGAAAGGTTTTGCGGCCTTGCCTTTTTTTTGTCTCCAGACGTCGCGTCCCAGAGACGCCCAAAAGCTAATAATCTCACTTATTGCTTTGCCTGTTTTATGGGATTCTTTTTTGGCGTCTTCAAATACTCGGTCATCTAAAATTAAACTGGTCTTCATGAATTTCCTCCATATTCAATTTAAAAGAATATGTATTCTATGTAAATGAATTTATAAGGAATATCTCAATTTGAGAATTTTCTTGCTGTTAGCCCCGTCAGGCACGCCGTTCGCCATTTTCGAGACACGTGCTCAGCCGCAGTAGACGGCGATCACGCACGTCTCGTCGTCGAGCGTGTTCACCCAATAGCTGAGGCGGCTTTTGCCGCGACCGCGACATGTGACTTCGCGCCAACGTCTCACGGGCGCCATTCCGTAAATCGGAACGACGTCTTTGCCGTGGGCGATCACGTAAATGCGGCCGTACCTTTCGTAGTCATCGATGGCTCGGGAGCAGGTCATATGATCGGCCGGAACGACGGCGGCATGCGAGAGACCGGACGAAAGCAGTGTCGCCAACGCGACGAAGATCCATTTCATAAGGTGTCCTCCTTGAACTCCCTTACTTTATGACCAGGGTAGGGGCGGACGTAATCAAGATTCGGTTAGCAGCGGGTGCGGCGAAGGTCCGGATTCGGGAACTATCGCTGTGGTCATATGGGGATAGGACTTAAACTGAGAATGCAAAAGACCGATGGGTAAATCATGGAAAAGTGGATTTTATTCGCGATTCTCTTCGCTTCCCCCGCGATGGCGCAAGCCCCGGGCGCGAGCCGCGTGGATCTCGACGACGTTTCGATTCAAGGTGAATTGCTCAACGACGATCGCGTGCGTTTGCTCGCGCGCGGCCGCAATTCTTTGAACGATCAGATCAAAGTGCGCTCGAGTTTCAAGACCGAAATCCTTGAGCTCTTGCCGGTTTACTACGTTCGCCCGACGGCGAACACGGAGCCCTAACCGATGAAATTAAGTTCGCTCATCCTTTGCGCGCTTTTGCTCCCGCAGTTCACGTTCGCGGCCGACGAAGACGAGTTCGGCGACGCCTACGACATCCCGCAGGTCGTCGCGCTCGAAAAGCGCCTTTACAGCGTGAACTACGAACTGACCCCGCAAATGGGCTTTTATCCGCTCGATTCGTTCAATAAGAGCCTGGTGTTCGGGCTGTCGCTGACGAACTTCTCGGATTCGTACCGGGGCTGGGAAATCTTCAACGTGCAGTACGCCATGAACATCGAAACGGACTTGAAAGACCAGCTGATCTCGAATTTCAACGTGCGTCCGACCGGAATTTTGGATTACATCGAGTGGACGGCGTTCACGAGCTACGTCTACACGCCGTTTTACTCGAAGAATCTGGCTTTCAACTCGAAAGTCGTGCACGGCGACCTGAGCCTGGTCGGCGGGCCGGGGCTCGTGAGCTTCCATTCGGGCGACCGCGCCTTCGCCGGCGGCGGCGGCTTCATCATGCGCTTCTTCTTGAACCAACGCTACAGCGCCAAGTTCGACGCGCGCACGTACTATCACATGGGCGAAAACAAGAACACGAACTTCCTGCTCATGCTCAATCTGGGTCTCAGCATCCAGATGGGCGGGACGGACAAGAAATAGGCGATGAAGATGGTTAAGAGTTTGCGGGCGATGATGTGTGTGGCGGTGCTCGGGCTGGTGGCCCTGGCCGCCCACGTCGTGCATTCGCAAACCGCGCCGATGAAGATCGTCGACGCGCCATGGGAGTACGAACCCGTCGATCCCGACTTTTGGAAGTCCGCGCTCAAGCTGCTCGAAGAGAAAAAGTACGGCGAGGCTTTAGACCTGAGTCTTCCCATCGAAAAAAAATACGGGCCGAGCAAGATCGAGGGCGCGGAAGCGCTGTTGATTTCGGCCGACGCCTTCATCGGCATGGATTTGAGCGTCTTGGCCTACGACAACTGGTTGACCGTCGCGCGCACGCATCCGAATTCGAACCCGGCCAATCTGGCCCTGAACAAGATCAGCGAATTTCACGCGAAGAATAAATTCCCCACCGATCAGATCTCGCGCTTGGTGAACGAAGGCCGCCAGCGCGAAGTGCCGGGCCCCGCGCAGTCGATGCTCGCGTATTTCACGGCCCTCGACAATATGAAGAAGGGCTACCTTGAGTGGGTGGACCTTGAGATCAAAAAGATCGAAAAGGGCACGTTCTGGCACCGTCAGCTGCGCTTCATGAACGCGCTCGCATCCGTGCGCGCGAATAAAATCGATCAAGCCGTGGGCGAGTTGACGACATTGAGCGCCGAAACCGCGAACGAAGGCTGGTTTAAGCGCGAGATCGACTGGCAGTTGGCGCGCCTTTATCTGGATCAGGGGCAGTATGACGAGGCCGAGAAGATCTACTCAGGCTTCCTGTTCTCGGGCCGGGATTTCGGCCGTGCGATGCTCGAGCGCGCCTGGATTCGTTACTTCAAAAAGGACTATTCGACCTCGCTCGGCATCTTGTATTCGATGCGCGCGCCGTTCTTCGACGCCTCAAGGACGCCCGAGCAGTATTTGCTCTCGATGCTGATTTATCGCGATCTTTGCCATTACACCTCGGTGCAGGACGTGGCCGCCGAGTTCGAGCGCGTCTTCAAAACGCCGTTCAAAGAGATGCGGCACGGCAACCTGGAGAAGGTGCCGCAGCTCTTGAGCATGGTCTTGGTCCAGGGCAACGTGATGCCGTCGGCGGATTTGATTTCGACCGTGCGCCGGCAGAAGACCCGTTTGAAAGACGGCCCGGTGTCGGCTTTGGCCGAGTTCCTGGGTCGCTACCATAAGATCCTGGAGCGCAAGGAAACCGAAGTGCGCACGTATCTGGAATACCAAATCCGCGACAATCTGGAGCTGCAGGCGAATCGACTTTTAGAGGCGCGCGAGCAGGTGAAATTGCTCGAGTACGTCGCTGGCATCGAAAAGTTGCGCATCGAGAAAGGCCCGCGCCGCGAGTACGCGTCGGTCAAAGAAGAGCCCCAGAAGTACGAGAAGCTTTATTGGAATTTCAAACAGGAGTTTTGGTGGGACGAGACCCCTAACTTACGCGTACTGGTCAAAGACCGGTGCGGGGGCGGGCTCTGATGCGCATCGCCTGTCGTCTGGTGATCAGTTTTGCGATGGCGTTTTCGCTGACGGCTTCTGCCGCCACGAAAGAAGTGGTGGAGCTGGGTCAGCGCCTGGAGCGTTTGAAAGAGTCGATTCGCCTGACCAAAGAGCGTTTGAAGCGCCCGCAAGACGTCGAGTTCCTGCCGGATCTTTACTTCATGATGGCGGAGCTGCTCATCGAAAGCTCGCGCGTGGCGATCTCGCTCAAACAGGCGAAACAGCCGAAGACCCCGATCGACGAACTCGATTTCACGGCCGAGAAGCGCCCCAAGCTCGAGGCCATCGAGATCTATCGCCAGATCGAAGGCCGTTTCCCGAAATACGCGAAGCTCGACAAAGTCTTGTTCTTTCAAGCCCACGAGCACCGCGAACTCGGGCAGGCCGATGAAGCCCTGGCCCTGTACAAGAAGATCGTCGATCAATACCCCGGCAGCGCGCACTGGGACGAGGCGCAGTTGAACATCGGCAATCACTATTTCGAAAAGAAAGACTTCGATTTCGCGCTCGAGCAATATCAGAAGATCATCGCGAAAGAGCGGTCCAAGGCCGCGGCGGCCGCCTATTACAAAATGGGTTGGTGCCACGTCAACAAAGGCAAGTGGGTGGAGTCGCTCGACTCGTACCGCAAGTCCGTCGACGCGTTCACCAACATCGCGGGCCAGTTCAAGCCGACCGATATCAAAAACGCGGATATGCGCGAGGAAGCTTTGGTCGCCAGCGTTTGGCCGTACACGGAGCTCAAGCCCGAAGAGGTTTTAAAGATCCCCGACGCCGTGACGCCGGTCAAATTCTATCGCGGGCTTGCGCCCGACAAGTTCGTTTACGCGCGCGTGATGAGCCGTTTGGGGCGCCGTTTGGTGATCAAAAAACGCTTCTCGGACGCCGCGACCGCGCATCTCGAGGCGCTGAAATCGCTCGAGGATCCCGTCGCCCGTATGGACGCGCTCGAGGACTATTACCGCGCGTTCAAAGAGACCAAGGACGAATTCTTTCCGGCCGGCATCAGCGGCGTGGTCGCGGAAACCTTCATTTGGCTGAATGAGCTTGAACGCGATCTCAAACCCCAGCAGCGGCGCACGACCAAGTACGAGCCGATCTTCCGGGACATCGCGACCTCGATGCACAAAGCGGCGATGTCCACGAAGCGCGCCGAAGACTTGCTCCAGGCCGCGCGCGCCTACGAGGATTATCTGTTCATCTATCCGAAGAGCAAATACCGCGCCGCCATGAGCACGAACTTGGCCGAGAGCTATTATCATGCCGGCCGCAAGGTCGAAGCGGCCGAAATTTACCGCGCGCTCGCCAAAAAGACCAAGGACGCCAGGCGCAGCAAAGAGCATATCTCGGCTATGATTCAAAGTTTGGTCGAAGCGCTGGCCGATTCGACCAAACTCAGCCCGCTTGAAAAGCATCGCGGTCGCGCGAACTTCAAAGTCGCGGCCGCGGAATTCAAAAAACGCTATCCGGCCGATAAAATGAACCTGGAAGTCGCCTTCAACCTGTCGAAGGTGCTTTACGACGAGCGCGACTTCAAAAAGGCCGTGCCGTCTTTACGTGAATTCATCGCCAAATACGGACGCACCCAATACGGCGAGCAGGCCTCGCTGCTCCTGCTCGATTGTTTCTACCAGCAAGATCGCATGAAAGAACTTCTGGCCGAGGGGCGAAACCTTAGCTCGGGCGGTCGGCTCCCGGCTTCCGCCGTTTCGCGCATCACGCAAGTGATGCAAGAGGCGCAGCTCAAACGCGTGCGCTCGGTGGCGGGCGATTTCAACACCAAAGGTTACGCCGATAAAATGCTGAGCCTGTCGAAGTCCGAAGACGGCAAGGGCGTCGCCGAGCCCGCGCTCTACGAGGCGTTCTTGTCCTACAAGTCGGCCGGCGACCCCAAAGTCTTCGACGTCGGCTCGACGTACGTGGCGCGCTTTCCCCAGCACGACAAATCAAAAGCGATCTTGACGACGCTGGCGCAAATGGCCCTGATGGCCACCGATTTCTCGCGCGCGGCGATGTTCTTGGAAACGTTCGCCATGCGCTACAAGAACGATCCGCAAGCCCCGTCTTTGGCCGAGCAGGTCATGCAGATCTATCGCTCGCTCGGCCAATACAACGAGGCCGCGCAACTGGCCAACCAATTCGGTCGCAGCGAACAAGCCATGCGCTACCTGGCCGAGGGGCGCCAGTGGGGCAAGCTCGGCGCCGAGGCCGGAAAGCTCTCGGGCTCGAGTTCGCTCTACTATCACGGTCTTTCGCTCATGCGCAGCGGGAAGCCGAACGAAGGCATGCAGATGATGAACCGTTTGGTGCCCAACCTCGCGTCTTTGCCCGACAAGGACATGCAGGGTCACGTGCTTTACTTGAAGACGCTCAAACAGCTCGCCGACTTCCGCTCGATCGGCAAGGGCGTCGCGGTCACTCCCAAATTGATCAAAGAAAAGGTCGGGTACTTGGGCCAGATCGAACAGACCGTTCAGGCCTCGCTTGCGACGGGGGCGGGCCGCTGGATTGTCGCGGGGCTGGGTCAACTCGGCAAAGCGCAGGCCGAGATGGAGAATTACTTGAAGACGGCGCCGCCGCCTCCGGGCATGAATCCGGCGCAGTTCCGCACCATCATGGAGCAACAGTCGCAGCAATACGCGGCGAACGCGAACGGCTATTTCGCCAAATGCATCCAAGTCGCCAATGACAACGAGGTCGTCAGCCAGTTCCTGAACCTGTGTCTGACCCGCGGCGAGCGCTCGGTCGACGAGCTCAACGAACTCGCGCCGTTTTACCGCAGCACGCGTGAACAGCTCAGCGCTTCGCTCATGACGACGTTGATGAAGAACCCGCGCTCGGTGCCGGAACTCCGCAAGCGTTTGAGCGAGGCCAAAGCGGGACAGCTTTACGGCGTGGCCGAACTGGTGCTCGGCCGCATCATCGAGATCGAGGGCGACAGCGCTCCGCTTGCGGCCGAGATGGGTTGGCTTTATCTGGATTCGAAACAGTATCAACGCGCCCACGATCAATTCGCCCAGGCGGCGAAGAAGGCGGGCGACACCGAGACCGCGCGTTGGGGGCAGGCTTCGCTTTATTTGGGACTTGGATTGGCCAAGAAATTCGACGGCGTAAGGGCGGGCTTGAAGAGCTCGCGCGCGCCGGCCAGCGTGAGTCACCCGTGGCTCTCCGAGGCGCAAAAGCGGAAATAAAAATGCCAGAAATGCGACGTAAACTCCAATTGACGGTTCAGAATCGCGGTCAAAGGTTGAAAGACCTGGACTTCGACGATTTTCCCGTGGTGTTCGGGCGCGGCGAGGACTGTCATCTGAGTTTGGCCAACAGCGGCTTTTTATCCCGCGTGCACGGCTCGATCACGCTGGATAAGGGCGATATCGTTGTCAGCGATTTGAATTCGAAGAACGGTATTTTATCCGACGGCAAACGCGTGCCGTCGGTGCGCTTTCAGGGCGAGGGCCGCTTTCAAGTCGGCGACCTGGAGTTCGAGTGCCGGCTGCGCGAGGAGTTGACCGACGCGACGATCGTCGCGCCCGATGACGAAAAGACCACGCCGGTCATTCGCATCCCGGTGGCCGCCAAAAGCAAAGACCGCATCCGCGTGATCACACCGGAGCCGAGCTCCGCGTCCGCCGCGCCTCCTCCGGCCCCGACACAAGCGCCGCGCGCCCGCGCGCTACCGAAGACGGCGGTCAGTCTGGACGTCGATGCGCGGGCGCAGAAACTGAAATCGCGCGACGTGTGCCTGCAGGGCATGATCACTTGGGGCGGCGACGTCTTCGACGTCCGTCAGTTCCTGCCGGGCGACATGATTCGCGTAGGCCCGCATCCGACGGAGCCGATCTTCTTGCCGACGTTCCTGCATCACGTGGTGTACGGCCGCGTCGACGCCAAGCAGGCGGTGATGAAGCTCGGCAAGGACATGAAGTGGCGCCTGGTCGACGGCGGCCGCGTGATCGCCAGTGACTCCGGCTCGAGCGTGAACTTGAAGCTCGAACGCCAGCAGATTCTGTCGATCGATCTGGGTCAAGACCTTGAAATGCATTTGCGCTACGTCGAGATCCCGCGCCCGCTCGTGCGCCGCACGCTGATTGAAAACAAAGAAGAGATCCAGCGCGCGCTTAAAATTTCGGGCGCTTTGCACATGGGGCTCGCGATCTTGCTCATGCTCGGCGCTCCGAAGAACCACGCTCCGAAAGTGGAAAACGTGCCGCCGCGCTTCGCGAAGCTTTTGGTGGAGCCCCCGAAACAGGTGTTCGCGCCGCCGGAACCGCCCAAGCCTCCGCCGCCCCCGCCCGTGGTGGCCGAGAAGAAACCGGAACCGCCGCCTTTGAAGAAAAAAGAGAAACCGCTTCCTCAGCAAGCCAAGACCAAGCCGTCGAAAACACCGCCGAAACAGGTCGCCGAGAGCCGTCAGAGCCAGGCCCCGCGGAAGACGAGCGAGGATCAGATGGCCGACAGTTTCGCGAGCGCGTTCGCCGCGCCCAAGACCGCGAGCAAACTCGACACGCAAGACATCACGGTGAGTAAAGCTTCGACGGCCGCCACCAACGTTTCGCCGACCGAGCTCATGAAAACCTTGAAGTCGCAAAACGGGCGTTTGCCCACGTCGAGCGGCACGAGCGGCATGGCCGCCAAGATGGGACAGGTCGGGATGGCGACCGGCGGGCTCACCGGTAAAGCCGGCAAACGCGACATCGAAGGCGTGGTCGTCGGCAAACCGAGCTTCAAGCTCGCCGGCGGAGAACAAGGTCTTACGCAAAAAGAGATCATGAAAGAGGTCAACAAACACGTGGCCGCGATTCAGCAGTGCTACGAGCGCGCCCTTTTGAATTCCCCGAGCCTTGCCGGCCGCGTGGAGTTCGCCTGGACCATAGCCCCGAACGGCGGCGTTTCCGGTACGCAAGTGAAGCGCTCGGATATGGCCGGCGGAGAGGCCCTTACCTCTTGCGTGACCGGCGTTATCGACGCCATGAAGTTCCCCGTCGCCACCAATGGCCACTCCACCTTGGCCACAATCGGCTTCCCTTTTGGCCGAAACTAAGAGACCGTAAAATTATCTCATCCCGGGAGTGTTTCAGTGGGCAAGGATATCGCCTCTATATTCGTCGATCATTGGTACATCATGTTTCCGATCATGTTCTGTTCGCTCGCCGGGCTCGCGATCGTGACCGAACGCTCGCTCACTTTGTGGGGCGCCTCGCGACTCGATAAAGACGAGCTTCTGAATTTCATCCAGTCGTATTGCATTCAAGGTCAGATTCAAAAAGCCGTCAGCGTGGTGTCGCAAAGCAAAGGTCCGCTCAGCAATATCGTGCGCGCGGGCCTGGTTTCGGTGATGAACGGCAAATCGCCCGAAGAAGTGCAAACGGCGATGGACGCGGTGGCGCTGCGCGAGGTGCCGCGGTTGAGCCGTCGCATCGACCTGCTTTCGGCGCTCGCCAACGTCGCGGTTCTGCTCGGACTGCTCGGCACGGTGAGCGGGATGATCGCCGCTTTCGCGGCCGTGGCCAACTTGCCGCCGGCGGAAAAAGCGACGGTTCTGGCGAGCTCGATCGCCGAAGCCTTGAACGCGACGGGCTTCGGGCTGTTGGTTTCGATCGTGTTGTTCTTCTTCTGGGGCGGTTTGAACTCTTGGTCGCAGAAAGTGATCGACGACGTGCATGAGGCCAGCGTGGCGACGCTGAACTTCATACTGGCGAACAAAGACAAGATCTTCGTCAAGAAATAGGGGATGTAGATGGCCGGCGGCGGTGGTGGCGAAGAACCCAATCTAACCCCCTTCATCGATCTTTTCTCGGTGCTCGTGTGCTTTTTGCTCATGACCGCGGCGTGGCTCCAACTCGAAACCCTGCAAACCAATATCGAAGCGGCGACGTCCAAGGAAACGCCGGACGATTCCCCGCCGCCCCCGCCGGATCCGAAAAAAGTGAATCTGGCGATCGGCCTCGGCAAAGACGCAACGACTTTGTCCGAGGGCGAAAAGGTGAGCAAGATCCCGAAGCTCGACGGCAAATTCAATCGCGTCGAGCTCGAGCGAATCCTGAAAGTTTGGCGCGACAAATATCCCGATAAAAAAGACGTCGTCGTGAACTCCGAGTCCGGCGTTCGCTACGGCGAGTTGATCGGCGCGTACGATCTGCTGGTGGCGACGGGATGGCCGGATGTCGGCATCAATCCCAATTAAGGAATCATAAATGGCGGGCGGCGCGAAAATCCGGGGCAATTCAGGTCGGTTGATCAAACCGCCGGGCTATCATTTGTTGCCCGAGTGGGATCTGACCCATCTTCGCCATGTGATCGAAACGCGCCGCTATAAAAAAGCGGGCTTTTCCTTGTCGCTCGCGCCCATGGTCGACATGTTCTCGATCCTGGTGATTTACCTGCTGATGAATTTCTCGAGCAGCGGCGAGATCTTTTTCGTCTCGAAGGACATCGTGCTTCCGCGCGCGGTGAAGGGCGTTCCGATGGCGAGTCACCCGCTGATCTCGATCGTCGGCCAGCAGGTGATGTTCGACGCCGAAAAGGTAGAGGGACAAGCCGGCGTGACGACCACCGAATCCAACGACGGCGAATCGCCCAAGCTGCGCGCCATGCTCCGCCGGATCAAGCGCATCGAGCGGCAGATCAGTCCCGACAAAGCCTTTCGCGGTCAAGTGAACTTGCAGGCCGGCCAAGAGACCGACGTCGACGAAGTCAAAAAAGTCATGCGGGTCTTGATCGAAGAGGGTTGGACGGGCATCAACTTCGTGGTCGATCCCCGCGCCCAGTGACGGGGATCAATCGCAATATTTGGCGGCAAGCTTAAGGCTGGCCGTCGTGCTTTGCACCATGGTGGTGCCGAGTGTGACCCGCGCGTAATAGTTGGCCTGATCCGAGTTAACCAGATTTGAAAGCTTCAGCTTTTCGTTGGTCGCGCCGTTCATCGGCACGCCGTTTTTATACCACTGAATATTGCCCACCACGCTGCCCTGAGTAGAAAGATCGATCGCGAATTCCACCGATTCGCCTAAGATACGGGTGGTCGAAGCCGGCTGTTGGCTTAAGACAACGGTGCCGCTCAAAGCCGAGCGCGGCTGCGTGCCCATGCTGTTGATGCCCGTGTTCGAATCGATCGCGGCGAGCAGGGCTTGCATGTTCAACTGCGCGCCGTCTTTGGCATAGGTCGAAAGCGCCGAATTCTTGGTCGCGCCCAACAAGAACAGGCGTTCGGTTTGTCTTGGCGTCGGCGTCAGGCCGCGCGATTTCAACAGCGCCACCATGACGGCCGCGCCGCCCGCGGCGACGGGCGAAGCCATCGACGTGCCGTGGATCGGCACGGTCGAGGTCGCGCCGCTGGATTGGGTCACGCGCACGCTGCTCGCGTAAGGCTGGTTCGCCCCGGCCAAGGCCGTCGGGATCGTCGAAAGTATTCCGGTCGTGCCGTTGGAACCCGGGGCCATGATGTCCACGAACTCCGGGCTGCGATTGGAGAACGAGCTGATCGCGCCGCTTGTGGCGTCGATCGAACCGACGGCGATCGCGCCGTCGATTTCTTTACCCCAAACCGCGGGATACATCTGAAAACTCGAAGTCAAAATCTGACCGTCGTTGCCGGCGGCCATGACGACCAAGGCGCCTTTGCCGGCGGCGTAGGCCACGGCTTCTTTTAAAGACGGGCGGGCCGCGCCCGAGCCTGTGCCGCCCAAACTCAGGTTGATCACTTCCGCGCCTTGATCGGCCGCCCAACGAATGCCGTTGATC
>DAISHW010000018.1:0-16080 GCA_036822295.1 Bdellovibrionales bacterium
CGCTCACCACGCGAATCTCGGCGTGACGGATCGGACGCACCGTCGCGGGTTGGATCAGGGCGTTCGGATTCCAGGAGCCCAAACCGCCGCTACCGCTGGTGAAGATCTCGCGCCGGTGAAAAACGGCGTCGCCGGTGATGGTGACCGAGTTGCCGAAGGAACGGACGTTCGAACAGTACGCGGCCTCTGCCGGTCCGGGACAGTCGGGTCCAGTGCAGCGCCCGCCGCCGCTGCCGCCGCCTTTTTTAGAGCACGCCGCTAGTCCAAGGATGAAAATCAAAGATGTAACCCACACGCGACTCATGTAGGGCTCATCGGCGTTTTAGGACTTTAGTTTAAGGACTTAAGTATGACTAATTCTTGGGCAATCGCGGCGAAAAGGTCGACGTCCCGAAATGAGAATTTCCACCTGTGATCGGAGTGTTATACTCTTGGAGCTAGGCGGAGGTCGGGAGATTGGAAAAGGGTTTCAACTCGGACGTGTCCTGGTTGGGGACGCAGTATCACGTGCAGACAGAGGACTGGGGTATAGCCAATCCTTATTTAGTCAGCCGCGTGTTCAGAAACGGCGCCGTCGTCAAGAGCATCAAAACTTCGTACGAAGAGGTCTTGCCCGGCGGTCCGTCGACCGAGAGCAAAGCCATTCGTCTCGCGATGAAGATCCAGCACCAACAAATTCTGGACCTGCTCATGTCTGGTAAGCTTCTCTAGCGCTCGATAAACTGGAAGGTATGATTTCATTCTCGCATGCCTACAAGGTTTACCCGAACGGGTACCAGGGACTTCGTGACGTATCCTTCTCCATAGACAAAGGCGAATTCGTTTTCCTGACGGGGCCGAGCGGCGCCGGCAAGACGACGTTGTTTCGCCTGATCAGCGGCTTCGATAAGCCGTCGTCGGGCACGGTCAAGGTGCTCGAAAACGAGGTCGGCGGACTCAAACCGTCGGACATTCCGTTTTTCCGCCGCCGCATCGGCGTCATCTACCAGGATTTCCGACTGCTCCGCGACCGCACCGTGTTTGAAAACGTGGCTATGCCGTTGCTCGTGCGCGGGGACCGCGGCCATTACATCGATCGCCGCGTGCGCGAAGTGCTGGAGCAAGTGGGCCTGATGTTCCGCATGCATTCGTTCCCCGACGAGATCTCGGGGGGAGAGCAGCAGCGCGTGGCCGTGGCGCGCGCGCTGATTCATCATCCGGGCGTTTTGATCGCGGACGAACCGACGGGCAATTTGGACCATCAAATGAGTCTGGAGATCTTCCGTTTGCTCGAGCACGTCAACGCGCAAGGCACGACCGTGTTCGTCGCGACTCACGATCTGGAGTTGATCCGCAAGAAGCCATTCCGCACCATCGAGATCAACGAGGGTCAGGTGGTCCGCGCATGACTTCGAGCCTGTTTCGCCAACATCTGTTCCGCGCGTGGAGCCGGCATTGGGCCTTGCAGCTCGCGTCGGTCACCGTGATGACCGTCGTGCTGGCGTTTTTGAACCTGATGTTCCTTGGCTTTTCGTCGTTCAACGCGATGGTCGACCAATGGGGCCGCGGTCTCGAGATGGTCGTTTACCTGCGCGAGGGCGCGGCGTCCGACAAGCTGGCCGAGTTCCAAAAGCGCATGGAAACCAGCGGCGATTTCGACGAGATTCGTTTCACCCCGAAAGCCGAAGCCACGCAGCGCTTCTTGCGGGCTTTGGGGCCTGAATCCAAGGAACTCCTGAACGATCCCAAGTGGAGTTCGCCGATTCCCGCGAGCTTTGAACTGCGCTTGAGCGAACGCATCGCCGTCACCGACCGCTTGGCTTCGCTGCAAGGCTGGAGCGCCCAGTTTCGCGCGCTCGAGTACGTCGACGACGTGTTCTACGGACAAGGCTGGGTCGAGAATTTTTCGCGGTTCTTGAGCAGCGCGCGGGGATTGCTCGCCGTGCTTTGGATCGTGAGCTTGAGCGTCGGTCTGTTGATCGTCAGCAATTGTATTCGTCTGTCGTTCCTGCAGCGCCGGGACGAGATCGAAGTGCTGGAGCTCGTCGGCGCGACCCCGCGCTTTATCCGTCTGCCGTTTCTGCTCGAGGGATTGACCCTTGGGGTGATGGCGTCGGTGTTGTCGTTGGGCTTCAGTTTTGGCGCGCACACGCTGTTGTTGGGCTACCTGGCGCAGAAGTGGAATTTCTGGATGGCGCTGCAAGATGTTTCCGCGCTGGAGCCGACGGCGGTCTTGTTGAACCTGATCTCGGGCGCGCTGTTCGGTACTTTGGGCGCATGGAACTGCGTGCGTAAAATCAACACCGGCTGGTCGGCGGCGGCCCAATAGATGATCTTCGCCCTTCTGGTCAGCGCGGCTTTCGCGCAATCGGCTCCCGAAATCGATTCGCGCATCGAATCGGCGCGCTCGAGCATCTCGACCGTCGAAAAACAGCAGCGCGAGGCTTTGAGCAACCTGTTCGTCATCACCAAGCAAATCAAAACCAGCGCCGGCAAGCGGGCGGAGCTCAATCAACGCATGCTCGAGCGCGAAGCCGGAGTGCGCGCGCTCGCCCAAGAAGTGCAGACGCTCGAAGCCAAGAAACTCGCGCAGACGGGCCGACTCAATGGCCGTCTGCGTTCGCTTTATCAAGAGCGCAAACGTGACCCGTTTCAATGGCTCTTCGCCGCGGGCACGCCGATCGAACTCGAACGCAACCATCGCTTCATGAAGCGCATGATCGACAGCGATCACCGGCAGCTCAAGCGCTACATCGCGCATATCCGCCAGCTCCAGCGCAAACGCGAGGAGCTGAAGTCCCTGGTCGCGGGCCTTGCGCGGTCACAAAAAGCGGTCACCGCCCAGGAATTCGAGCTCGCCCGCATGCAGGTCGAGAAGAAGCGCTTGGTTTCGCGACTCAAGGAATCCAAAGACGTGAAGCTCAGCGAGCTCAAGGAGCTGCGCGGCCAACAAGGCGATATTCTGACCAGTTACGCGTTCTTCGAGAAGAAGGGGCGTTTGCGCGCGCCGGTCGACGCGAAAGTCGTGCGCGAATACGGCGCCTACGTCGATCCGCACTTCCGCTTCAAGCTCATGCACAAAGGTTGGTTCTTCGGCGCCGGTGAAGGTTCACCTGTGCACGTGGTGAGCGACGGTCGCGTGGCGCTCGCGGGTCGCTTGCCGGGCTACGGACAAGCAGTCATCGTCGATCACGGCGACAATTATTTTTCCGTTTACGCGTTCATGAAAAATTTGAAAGTACGCGAGGGCGCCGAGGTCCGGGAAGGCGATGTGGTCGCGGTTTCCGGAGGATCGTCGCCCCTCTTTGGACCAGGACTTTATTTCGAAATTCGCCATTTCACGGATGCCATTGACCCCCGTCAGTGGATCAAGGACCCTGGTTACAAGACCGCGCAAAACGAGGAGTCACCATGAAGCATCTTTGGACCCGCTGGACCATCGCACCGGCAGTCGCCCTGATCGCGGTCTCGATACTCTCGCAAACCGGAATGAAGTCCTTCGCCGAAGAGCGCTACCAAGAGCTGCAGATTTTCGCCAAGGTGTTGAACCTGGTTCAGCAATACTACGTCGAAGAAGTCGATACCAAAAAGCTGATCTACGGCGGCATCAAGGGCATGCTGCGCGAACTCGATCCGCACACGAACTTCCTGCCTCCGGACGTGTATAAGGAATTCGAAACCGAGACGAGCGGCGAGTTCGGCGGCATCGGCATCGAGATCACCGTGCAAAACGGCGTGCTCACGGTCATTTCGCCGATCGAGGACACGCCGGCGTGGAAAGCGGGCATCAAAGCGGGCGACAAGATCATCGAGATCGACGGCGTTTCCACCAAAGGTTACAGCCTGGTCGAAGCCGCGCAGAAAATGAAAGGCAAGAAGGGCGCGAAGATCCGCATGGGGATTTTCCGCGAAGACTTCGAGAAACCCAAAGAGTTCGTGATCGAACGGGGCACCGTGAAGATCAAATCGGTGAAGTATCTGGATCTCGACGAGGGTTACGGTTACATCCGCATCACCAGCTTTATCGAAAATTCGGCGAGTGACTTGGAAAAAACCATGAAGGCCCACGATCAGAAGTACAAGGGCACGCGGGGGTTAATCATCGACTTGCGCCGCAATCCGGACGGCTTGCTCGATCAGGCGATTCAGATCAGCGACCTGTTCTTGGATCAGGGCACGATCGTCAGCACGATGGGCCGTAACAAGAAAGAAAAAGAAGTGGTCTACGCGAAGAAGGCTGGAACGGTCGCGGGCTTCCCGTTGATCGTTCTGATCGATCAGTATTCGGCGTCGGCCTCTGAAATCTTGGCGGGAGCTCTGCAGGACAACAAGCGCGCGCTGATCATGGGTCAGCGCTCGTTCGGCAAAGGTTCGGTGCAGTCGGTGGTGAAACTCGGCGACGGATCGGGTCTGAAACTGACCGTCGGCCGCTACTACACGCCGAGCGGCAAGAGCATTCAGGCGTACGGAATCATTCCCGACATCGAGCTGGAAGATCTCGCGGTCGACGTTTTGGAGCAGGCGCGCATCAAGCACGAAAATCGTCGCGAGGGCGATATCCGCGGTCACCTGACGGGCGAACTCGAAGAGGGCGAGGACAGCGCCGGTCCGGCGGCCCTGAGCACGGGCAACGTGAACAAGTCGCCGGTGAAAAAGGACGTGAAGAAGGGCGACGGCAAAAAGATCCAGTACTGGTGGACTGAAATCGACGCCAAGGATTCCAAGAAAGAATTGTCGGCGAAAGACAAATTGCTGAAAGACGACTTCCAAGTGCAGCAGGCCTATAATTACCTGCGGGCCTGGGTCGTGATCGAAAGCCAAAAGCGCGGCGGCCTCCCCGTCGCGGCGGGAGTTGCTCCGGCAGAGCCTTTACCGGTTCCGGCCGCCAAGCCGGTACCGACCATGAAGTCGGCTCCGGTGAAGCCAAAGGCTGCCCCGCCCACGTCCGCCCCCAAAACGGGCGGGTAATTTCCGCGCCAATCCCGCGGTAAAGCCGTTCGAGCCGGTATATAGCTTGCTCTGTTGTCTTATATGACTCGAGAAATCCGCTACTTAGCGGGGCTTTTAGCCCTTGCCATGCCGCTATTTGGAGCCCAGGCGTCCAATATGCATCCACATGCGGAGCGGCTGCAGGCGGCGAAGCGGGTGCGTATGACCGTCACGCGGTTTTCGAGCGCGCCGGATTTTCACCATGCCCGCCACACGGTTTGGGAGAAGCGGAACGGGCGCTTTTACGGTTCCGGCCGGAAAATGCGCAATCACGTGCAGATGTACGAGCGCGATTGCGATAGCTATTTGGCGGACCAGCAGCGATTTCCCCTCTCGAAAATGATCGGCCGCGATTACATCACGGATGAGGCCGCCGCCAAATACCTGCTCAGCGGTCTTAAGAGTGACCCGGGCCAGATGAACTTCTTTCAGATGAATCGCGATGTTTCCGAAGTCGAAGCTGAGCGGATGTTCAAAGGCGAGCTGAAGAAACACGTGAACGATCTGCTGCGTGACTACGGCGACTCGACGGACCTTCCGATCATCACCGCGGCGCTGTGGACGGTCGCCGGTCAAGTTCTGGATCCGTTGAGCGGCGCGGTTCAAAAGCGGCCGATGCCCTGGCAGCGGAGCGGGAGCCACAAGCGCCCGACGCTCGATCGTAAAAAGCATAGGTTCGTTTGGGAGATCGGTCGCACCGCTCAGGATTTGCCGCGCGAAGCGGAGCCGCTCGCGGCCGCGGCGCTGGCCACGATCTATCAAGAGTTGATCGCGTACGGCGGTCGCATCGAAGACGCGTACGTGACATTTCATTCGAGCGGCGCCGTCAACACGCGCGCCTATCTTCTGCGTTTTCCCGGCTCGCTCTATCCGAAAGATTGGCCGGACAGAAACGATGCGGTGTTTTTGGTCCCGCTCGCCGAAGCCATGCGCCAGGCGCGATTGAATGAGCATTCGCAAACGATTCATGAAATATTCGAGTCGCTGGGCGGGCGTTTGAACGAGGCGCAAGTGCTCGAGCTTTTGCGGGAGTTCGATCGCATCGCGTTCACGCAACTGGATCATCGTCATGTCAGCGGCGTGCGCTACCCGGGACCCCTGGCGCTGCGCGATTTCTCGATCGGCGCCGCGCACAAACGCGTGAACCTGATGCGCATGATCGGTCTGACCCGCGACAACGATCAACTGACCCGTGTTCTGATGGCGCGCCGGCCGACGTATCCGATGTGGGACACGGGCCAGTACACGGATCTATCCGACACGGACTTGACCGCGAACTGGTATCTGCAGCGCAAGAGTCTTGAAATTTCCAATCTGAATGCGGTGGCGATGCGCACCGATCCGCGGTACGTTCCAAAAACTTTGGCCGCGGTGATGCGCCATTACGTGAAGACCTTTGTCGCTCCTTATGAGGACGCTGAAAGTATTCGCCGCGGACTTCAGTTTCTGAAGCAACAAGGAGTGCGCTTCGGAGTGACGACCACGAATCTGGAAACGCATCGTCGCCTGCTCGAGCTTTCTCCGGTCGACGTGGGTCGCGTGCAGGTGCAAGGCCAAGCCGCGCAGAGTCCCGGCATGCCGTGGTTCCATAAAGAGCAGCGCATGGCGCTCTTTACCGTCGATCAGATAGAGGCGATGTCGGCGGGGCTGCCGGTTCCGGAAAACACGGTCCAGGAAAATATCTGGGCGCGCCTGCTGATGCTCGCCAATCCCGAAGTCTTTTAAGTGGCGCGCGGAAAATTCATTTCGATCAATTGATAAGAGGCCGCGATCGCGATGTCGGCCATGCGCTTGTAATCGCCCCCGTCCGGCAGAGCCAGACTCGCGCAACCGGTGAGAAGACCTTGAATCGCGTTGGCGACTTGATTGGTGGTCACGCCCGGCGTGCCGGCCGAACGGCGTTCCGTCAATAATATCGCCTGCAGCATCAGCGTGATGCGCTCCACTCCGGCCGTACGAATGCTCTTATGCAGTTCCGCGATCGCTTTATGTGTCGAGGCCAGGTGCGAATACGAAGTCCACACCGCGCGGTATTCGGGATCCGATTGGGCCAGCTCAAATGGCACCCGCATATAAGCCTCGAAGGCCTTGCGTGGGTCCGTTGAGTTCTTCTCGAGCGCGACCGTTTGCGCCTCTTTCAGTTGCATGATCCCGTAAGTCACCATGGCCAGGAGCAGGGTCTCGAGATCTTTGAAGTGATAGTCGACCAGCGGTTGGGGGACTCCGGCGATGCGGGCGACTTGGCTGAATCTTAATCCGAAGATGCTGTCGGCTTGGACCGCCTTCATGGCCGCGCGGATCAAGCTCACTTTGGTGAGCTCGCCGCGCTTTTGCTTGCCTCGGGTTTTCTTTGGGGGGGCGTTCATTCAGGACTAGGATAAGCCTACCTGCAAAATTTATAAAATTAATAATCAGAAAGTCTGAAATGAAGACATTCTGGACTTAAGATGGTTACCAACAGAGTTTTCCACAGAGCGCTAAAACGGTGTTCATAAATTCAGCATAATTAATAAAATACAGATATTTAACTTACTATACCGAGATCACCTGTTTTGGCTCGAAGAAGGCTAAGCACGCGGAACTATTGGCCTCTAAGAGCGCGCATTTATGGCACCTTGATGTAAAAAGTAAAGTTTTAATAATTAAAAATTAGAGCTAAACCCGGCACCAACCTTGCTCTACCGAGGACCCGAACGAACGGTCCACTAACCAAAGGAGATAGGACTATGAAAGGTATCAGAATCATTTTGAACGGAGTTGCGGTGTCGGCGCTGATCGTGGCGACGACCGCGTGCAGCATCAAAGCCGGCAGCAGCGGCGGCGGCGGGTCCAAACCCGGGCCGAATCCGCAATCGCCCGCAGGTACGTCTGCGGTGAACTTCGCCGATGCGGTTTATCAATCGGATTGCGTGAAACAAGCCTTGGGTGGCTACGCGACGCTTAAGCTTGCGTCCGCCGATGGAGGCGGCGACGTGACTTACGAAATCAAAGGCTATCGTAACGAGGCATGCACGGAAGAAAACGGCCAAATCGAAACGCTCAAGGGCTCTATGGGCATCGCACACGACGCGGGTGATTTGAAGATCGTGAAGTTCCACATCCCGCTCGACGCGAACATGGCGCAAGACCGCTACTATGTGACTCGCGCGGCGGGTGAGAGCTTGTGGATCTCGGAACGCTTCACCTTCACGGTCGAAGAGCAGTACGAGCAGATCGCGAACTTCGAACTCAAGAAGACCGCGGAACGAACGCCGGAGCAAAAGCCCGCCGCGCTCGTTCTCGAGCCGGGCGATTATCGCGCCACCGACAACCCGGACATGTGCGATCAGAACGTGGGGGTCGGCAAGAATCGTGAAACGGGCGCCGTCGTGTCGGTCGTCGTCACTCTGATGGGTGGCTGCAACCCGATCACGGTTCCGTTGGACTGCGTGGACGGCGTTTGCACGGCCGATCGCTGGAAGATCAAGATCTTATCGGCGACGAGCTACGAGTTCACCGACGGCACCAACAACGCGACGTTCAGCAAATAATCATAGAAAGCCGGCCTTATTGGCCGGCTTCTTTCGGCAACTTGTCTTTGTCGACCTCGGTCACCTTGGCTTTTCCGATCAGGTAATTCACGACCTTCTCTTCCGTCACCTGGAAAACCAGGCGTGAACGCCGCTCTTGCGAGGCGTAGAATTCGCGCAAGCGCGCCATGTCGATGCCGCTTTGCTTGCCGTACTCTTCGATCTTCGCGTCCACTTCGGCGGGCTTCGCGCGCAAGTCGAGCTTGTCGGCCAGATTGTCGAGCAGGAAGGTCGACTTCACCATGAACGTCGCGGAATCCTCGAAATCCTTGTCCCACTTCTTCGTGTACTCGGCGAATTCATTGTCGTTCAAACCTTGCTGCTGCATGCGGCCTTTGAAATCTTGAATCAAAGTTTCTTTTTGTTGCGCCACCAAAGAGCGGGGCGCGTCGACGGGATTGGCCTCGACCAGCGCGCGGACCACGCGGTTCTTCATGTCTTCGGTGATGCGTTTGGTTTCACCCTCGGTCATGTCCTGGCGGATGCGCGTTTTCAAGTCTTCCAACGTTTGGAATTCGCCGACCTTCTTGGCCAACTCGTCGTTGAGCTCCGGCAAAACTTTTTTCTTGATGCCGGTGAGCTTGGCTTCGAACGTCACGGGCGCGCCGCTCAAAGAAGCCTCGTGATAACCCTCGGGGAACTTCAAATTCAACGTGCGCGACTCGCCGATCTTCATGCCGACCAAGCCCTCTTCGAAACCTTCGATGAATTGCTTGGCGCCGATCTCGAGCTCATGGCCCTGGGCCGAACCGTTCGGCAAAGGTTGGCCGCCGACGGTGCCGACAAAATCGATCACGGCGACGTCGCCGTCGTGTAAGGCGCGGTCTTCAAACACCGTCACGGTTTCGGCTTGGCCGGTGCGGATGTTCTCGAGGATCGAACCGATGCGGTCCTCGGGAATTTCCAACTTCTCTTTCATGACCGCCAGGCCCTCGAACTTTTTCACCTCAACGGCCGGACGCACTTCGAATTCGGCTGAAAAGTTAAAGCCTTTGCCTTCTTCGATGCCCTGAAACGAAATCTTCGGGTAACCGACCGGCTCCAGCGAGTTCTGCTCGAGCGCGCTCGAGTAGGCTTCGTTCACCAGATCGTTGACCACGTCGCTTTTCACCTGCTCGCCGTACATCGACTTGATCGTGGTGATCGGCGCTTTGCCCTGACGGAAGCCCTTTATGTTGGCCTTTTTTTGGATTGCCTTATAAACTTTGTCGAATGCTTGCTGAACTTTATCAGCGGGGATCTCAACGTTGATTTTGCGAGACAGCCCTTCCAGTTTATCAACCGTCGACTTCATGCGAGCTCCTTATGCTTTAAACGGCTTGGTTTACCGTCTATGCCGCGGTTTGCCAACCGCTAAAACCGGGGAGGCGCGTTGATCCATCTGGTCACCGGCAAAGGCGGGGTGGGAAAATCCACCGTCGCGGCGAGTTTGGCGTGGCGCTTGGCGAACCAGGGGCGGCGCACGCTCTTGGTGGAGCTCGGCGAGCGCAGCTATTTCCGCCATGTTTTCCAAACGGATTTGCAGACCCACGAAGCCCATTTGAGCAGCCATCTGACCGTGGCGCGTTGGGAGGGCGAGGCCTGCCTGCGCGAATACCTGCGCCACCTGATCAAAATCGAGCGCGCCGTGAAATTATTTTTCGACAACAAAGTGATGAGAGCGCTGATTCAAGCGGCTCCCGCACTTAAAGAGCTCGCGCTGCTCGGTAAAATCACCAGCGGCCCGCGCCGGATCGGTCCCTTGCTGCCGTACGACGAAATCGTGGTGGACTCCTACGCGACGGGGCATTTCAGGGCCCTGTGGCGGGCGCCCGTCGGCCTGGCCGAAGCCATTCCGTTCGGCCCGATGGGTGAGCAGTCGCGCTCGATCATTGCGACCATCAAGGATCCGACTCTGACCAAGATATACGTCGTGATGATCCCGGAAGAATTGCCCGTCACCGAGGGGTTGGAGCTCGCGCGCGACATTCAATCCGAGCTCGATCAATCGCCGCGTCTGATTTTCAATCGCTGGTTAGAGTCGCCTTTGGACGTGAACGCCCTGGCCAAATTCCGCGGCCAAGAATTCGCCGACTACCTGGCGGTTTTACTCACCCGCCAAGAGGCGCTGCTCAAGCAGGTCCAGGGGCGCGGTCTTCCGGTCACCGTGCTCCCGTGGCTCTTCGACGAATCGGCGCCGGAAAAAATCCGCGCGCTGAGCGCCGGGCTGGAGGACGCGTGATCGAATTGCTGCGCGCCCATAAAGTGATCGTATGCGCGGGAACCGGCGGCGTGGGCAAAACCACGATGTCGGCCGCGCTTGGCGTGCTGGCGGCCCGCTCGGGCTTGAAGACTTTGGTGATCACCATCGATCCCGCGCATCGCTTGGCGCAAGCGCTCGGTCTTGAAAACAAGCCTGGCGAAGAAGTGCCGGTCCCGGATATTCCGGGATTGAGCGCGGTGATGATCGACGCCCGGCGCGAGTTCGACGAATTCGTCCTTGGCGCGGTCGATCACGGCGTGGCCAAGAGTCTTTTCAAAAACCGCTTGTACCAGCAGCTCGCCTCGAACTTGAGCGGCAGCCAGGAGTTCACCTCGCTCGTGAAACTCAATCGTCTGGCGCGCGGCAACCAGTACGACTTGCTGATTTTGGATACGCCGCCGACGCAGAACGCGGTCGACTTCCTGCGCGCGCCCGAAAAAATCTACGCGCTTTTCCAAGACACGGTGATCGGTTGGTTCGCCAATCCCACCCAAGACGAAAACTGGATCAAGCGCACGCTGCACCGGGGTACCAGACTGGTGACCGGCGCTTTAGAGAGCGCGACGGGCAGCACGTTCATCGCGGAGCTCAAGGATTTCTTCAACCATATCGCGCACCTGAAAGCCAAGATCGCGGACATTGCCGAGAGCGTGCGCGATCTGCTGCACGGGCCGCGCACGGGGTTCATTCTGGTGACGGGTTTTGACGAGGCGAAACTCAAAGAGGCGCTCGAGTTCCAGCAAGATCTCGCGCAAGAGGGCTTGCACCTGCGCGCGTTGATCGTCAACCGCTGGTTCCCCGAGTGGATCGAAAGCGAAGGGTCCTGGTCGCCCGGGCAGAATAGCGATCCGGATTTCCAGAAGCTGCGCGAGTTTTACGAACGCTTTGCGACTCACTTTCGCCGTCGCCAGGAAGAACTCGATCGCTTTTTGAACCAATTGGGCAAGGACGTGCCCGTTTTAAAACTTCCGGACTTTAAAAACACCGTGCTCGGAATCCAAGATTTGAAACATGTGGCGGATCTGCTGGAGGAAAAATGGAACGCGCGAAAATAAAACCCCTGTTCAGCGCGCTGGTTTTGTCGTTCGCGGTCGCGGCCTGCGCGATCAAAAAGAAAAATCCGCTGGACGGCATTGAAGAAGAGGCCGCAAAGCCCGAGGTCATGGCCTTCGATGACGGATTGAGGGCGCTCGAGCGGCAAGATTACGCCAAAGCTGCGAAAATTTTCGACAAGCTGCTGGTGACGAAGCCCGCGACCGAGCGCGATTTGATCACGCTGTTCAATTCAGGTTCGGCCTATGAAGGCCTAGGCAATTGTCAGCGCGCGTCCGAACGTTACCGGGAGGTCGTGCGCAGCGGCGCCGGCAAATTCACGCGCGTCGAAGGGCCGGCGCTTTATCGCTTGAGCCTGGCTTACGAATGCATGGGTCAACACGTGAAGACCGTGACCGCGCTGCTCGATGCGCGCAAAAAAGGCAAGGAACTTCCTTACGCCACTTTGCACGCCGAGATCCCGGCGCGGTTGGCCGCGGCCTACGCGCGGATCGGCAACCGGCAAAAGGCGCGGGAGTATTTCGCGCAAGCGAGCAAAGGCCTTAAAACTTTGGTGGCGCAAGACCACGGCTCGCATCAGCGCGAGACTCTGGCGCGGACTCTGTTCATGATGGGCCAGCTCAACCCGGGCCAGCGCCGCGCCGAGGGCGAGGGTCTTGCTTACCTGCAAGGCCTGTCGATGCAACAGGCTTACCTTCTGCAATCGGCGGAGGTCGGACAGGGCAAATGGTCGGCCCAGGCCGCGGACGATTTGAATCTGGCTTACGCCAATATCTGGAAATTCAAAATTCCAGAGGGTCAGGATTACGAATATTACACGCGGGCGCTGCAAACCTTGCGTGAACTCAAGCGCATCCGCATGCCCGATTCCCCCCGTGAAGTCGAAGCGATTTTCGCGAACCTGGCCAAAACCGAGAGCCGGCTGCAATCCGAAATGGCCAAGGTCGCCGAAACCACGAAGCTCACGCCCGAAGCCGAAAAGCGCGAAGCTTTGAAACAGACGGGGCGCCTGGTGGATCCGGAAAAGCCGGCCGCGCCCAAAGCGAAGACCAAACGATGATCAAGGATTTTTTTCGCGGGCTGACGTTTTGGCTGCGCGGTTGGCGCTGCATTTTGAGTCAGAAGCGCTTGCTCGCGGTAGCCGCGATGCCGCTGATCCTTTCGTTCTTCGCGGCGGTCGCCTGCTTGTACGTGGCGGTGATTTATTATCCGATTTGGGTTCAGGCTTTCTTCGTCGGCTGGCTCGGCGATCTGACGAGTCTTTGGGCGCAGCTGCTCTATTACCCGTCGTTGATTTTGAGCGGGCTCTTGCTTTTTGTGGCGATCATTTATTTGGTCTATGCGGCGCACGCGATCATAGCCGTGCCGTTTTACACGCATTTGAGCGAAAAAACTTTGGCGCTGCGGGGACTCAAGCCGGGCGCGGGCTCGGCGCTCGGCATGCTGCGCGTGAGTTTGATCAAAGGGGCGGTCTTTATTTGCTTTGGCGTCGCGCTGTTCGTTTGCTCGTTTGTGCCGGGGCTCAATGCGCTGGCGATCGTCGGCACATTGCTTCTGTTGGCGTTCGACTGCAACGATTACGCGCTCGAAGCGATGCGCCTGAATTTCCGCGAGCGGTTAAGATACGCCCGGCGCACGAAGGCCCAATGGCTCGGTCAGGCCGCGGGGCTCGGATTGACTTTGGTGATACCGGGTCTTACGCTCCTGGTAATTCCAGGCGCCGTGGTCGGTGCCGCCCTTATTCTGAAAGAGCCGCATGAACCACGAATTGCTTCACCGGAAAATTCTCGACAATTGCGCTGAAGTTCAAGCGTGGTTCCAGCGGAAGAGCCGGGGGCTCGCGTTTCCGATCTATTCGAGCTTCGATATTCGCGATGCGGGTTTCAAAATCGGGCCGGTCGACGCCAATATTTTTCCGGCCGGCTTCAACAACGTTTGCCAAATCGATCGTGAAAATTCGGTCGATCTGACCAAAGAGTTTTTAGATAACCATTACTCGGAAAGCACCAAACGCCTGCTGCTTTTAACCGAAGAACACACGCAGAATCCGTATTACTGGGACAACGTTTTCGCCCTGCAGACGCTGTTTCAAAACGCCGGCCGCGACGTGCGCGTGGCGATTCCGAAGCCTTTGCCCGCGCCCTTGAGCGTGACTTCGGCCTCGGGCCACACGGTCACGGTCCACTCGGCCGCGCGGCAAGGGCAGAGCGTCGACATCGACGGCTTCAAACCCGATCTGATCATTTCGAACAACGATTTCAGCGTCGAGTACGAGGAATGGGCCGACGGCTTGACCGTGCCGATGAATCCGCCGCGCGAACTCGGTTGGTATCGCCGTCGCAAGGACCGCTTCTTCCGCGTGTACAACGAAATGGTGACGGAGTTTTCCGCGTTGATCGGACTCGATCCGTTCACCTTGCAGGTCGAAACCGAAACGTTCTCGGGTTTCGAGGTCGACGACGAATCGAGCCGCGACAAACTGGCGGCGCAAGCCGCGGGCGTGCTCGAGCGTCTGAAAGTGAAATACAAAGAGCACGGTATCGACCGCGAACCTTTTTTGTTCGTTAAAAACAACGCCGGCACTTACGGATTGGGCGTGATCCAAGTGAAGTCGCCGGACGAAATCCGCGCCTGGAATTACAAATCGCGTAAGAAAATGAAAGCCGCCAAAGGCGGCCGCGAAGTTTCCGAAGTGATCATTCAAGAGGGCATCCCCACCAAGGTGGTTTCTGAAACCGGCAAGACCGCCGAACCCGTGATTTACATGATCGGCTGCCAGTTGGCCGGCGGGTTCTTGCGCACGCATGGCGAGAAGGGCGACGAGGAGTCGCTGAACTCTCCCGGCGCCGTTTTCCAGCGCCTGTGCATGGCCGATCTGGATTTGAAAATGGACGGCTGTCCGATGGAGAACAGCTACGGCTGGGTCGCCCGCCTCGCGTTCTTGTCGGTGGCGAAAGAGGCCGAAGAGCTTGGCGTCGAATTCGCGAATTACAAGTTCGCGGGGCCTTGCGCTTAGGCCTAAGGTCGAGTCCATTTACCATTCCCGCGAATTCGCCGATATATTGATCGTATGGCGAAGTTCATGCGCTTCACATTTTTCGCGCTGTGGATGGCATTGGGTTACTGGGTCACGATCGATTCGTGGAACGGCTACGGTTACGTGTACCTGGGCGACCAGCGTGGTCCCGCGGCGATGCGCTCGATTCGGGAGTACGCGCAGTTCGACATGAGCGCGCTTAAAAAATCGCTGCCCAAGCAACTGCTCGGCACCGCCCGCGTATTCAAAAAAGAAGGTTATGTCGGCGTCATCCTGGGCCATCCGCTTTTCCAGCGCGGCAAGGGCACCGGCGAGTTCGCGTGTCCGATCCAAGATCGCCCCGGCGTTTTCACGCGCGTCGAGGTCGAATTCACGGGTGTCGGCATCAGCGAATCGGGGGAGCAAGCCAAGCTGACCGCCGAAACCGATTGTCTGCCGAGCAACACTCTAACGGAACTACGTACCGTTTGGATCCCGATGGAGTCGATCTTGGCCTCGGAACCCAAAGATCAAGAGCTGCAGATTTACGGCGATCAGCCGGTCGTCATTCGCGTGACGGGGATTGTCGGCCAGTGGCCCGAAAGCTGGGTTTTGTCCGGAGTGAAACTGTTCTCGGACGAGAATCCGGACGAGGCCATGCGGCTCGAGATGAGCGAGCTTCGTGAAGCCCGCCCCGCTTTGATGACTTTCGATTGGAAGCCCGGCGACGCGGGCTCCCCGCGATCTCAATAATTTTCCGCAAATTCCACGAGCGTGCGAACGATGGCTCCCGAAGCGCCCTTGCGCGGGCAATAGGGGAAGCGCGAAGCTACGTTCCAAGCCGTGCCCGCGATGTCGAAGTGCGCCCAGGGAATGTCAGGGCCGACGAACTCTTCCAGGAACGCTGCGGCGGTCGAGCTCCCGGCCCGGCGGCCGCTCCAGATATTGCATGCCCTTCATGTCGTCGACGTGGAAATCGGTGAGCGGCATCGGCCACACGAGTTCGCCCGTCGCGTCGGCGGCCTGTTGAATCTGATTCATGAGCTTGCGGTCGCGGGTGAAAACGCCGGTGTGCGTGTTGCCCAGCGCGACCAGGATCGCGCCGGTCAACGTCGCCACATCCAACATCACGGCGGGCTTTTGTTCGGTGCCGTAAGCCAAAACGGCGCTCAAGACACAACGACCCCCGGGGTCGGTGTTGAAAACCTCGACCGAATTTCCGGTACGACCGA
>DAISHW010000019.1:0-11873 GCA_036822295.1 Bdellovibrionales bacterium
AGAATGCGGCAAGGCGCGGCCTGGCCGACGAAGGCTTTCTTTTGGATCTTCGAATCATGCTGAACCAGGTCCGGGAAAGCGAGCGCGATAAGCTCGAATGGATCGACGATCACGAGCAATTCATCTTTGGTATTGAGGCTTCCGAAAATTCCGGGATGCCGCAACATCGAAGGTTCGGAGTCCACCGTCGTCGAAAGAGTGTCGATGATGTTGTCCACTTCGATTCCGTACGACGTTCCCCCGCGAAGGATGACCACGACCGAGATCGTGTCGCCCCTGGGTTCGCTCGGACCGTAGCCTAACACTTCGTTCGCCGAAATGATGGGCAAAGTCATATCCCGATAGCGAACGACACGCTGACGGCCGGAAAGCTCGACGTCCTCTCGCTTGAATTCTTCCAAGCGGTTGACGTAGCTGAGCGCAAGACAATGCTTGGTCGGAGAGTTGACCTGGATGAGCAGGAAATCCTGAAGCTCGGAGATTCTTTTGATCTCGTCGTCCGCCCCGTCGTTTTCCTGAACTTTGTCGTACTTGACATCGGCGACCTTGGAAATCCCGAGCACGTCCAAAATCAACGCCACGGAGCCATCGCCGAGAATAGTCGCGCCCGAGTAGATCTGGAGCGACTTAAGGAGACGATTCAGGGGCTTTACGACGATGTCCGCCGTATCCTGAACCTCGTCGATAATCAGGCCGAACGAACAATTCTCGGCGCTGAGAACGGCGATGTTCGTCACGCGATTTCCGTAGTCCGCCGCTTCGGATCCCGTCTTGAGAATCCGGCTCAGATCGACCAACGGCAAAATCTTTCCGCGCAGGCGATAGACCGGGGTGCCGTGCAAAACTTCGATCTTGTCCCGGTCCGCCGAACCCTCTACCCGCAGAAGCTCTTCGAGTTTCACTTGTGGGATCGCGAAAGTTTCACCGTTGTTTTTAACGATCAACGCCGGAACGATCGCCAAGGTGAGCGGGATCTTGATCTTGATGGCGGTGCCTTTTCCGGTGACGCTCGAAAGCTCGACGGTCCCGCCGATGCGCTCGATATTCGTACGAACAACGTCCATACCGACGCCGCGACCCGACACATTCGTCACCTTCGCCGCGGTCGAAAACCCCGGAGCGAAGATCAGATGGAAGGCCTCTTTATCGGAGAGAGTGCTGGCTTCGTTTTGTTGCAAGATTCCTTTTTCAACGGCCTTTCTGACAAGGGCTTCCTTGTTCAATCCTTTGCCGTCGTCGGCGATATCAATCACGACTTGGCCGCCTTCGTGATAGGCTTTGATGTCGATGGTTCCGACCGCCGGCTTTCCGGCCTGCGCCCGGATGTCGGGGGTTTCAATTCCGTGATCGCAGGAGTTTCTTACGATATGGGTCAGGGGGTCTTTGACGGACTCCAAAAGGGATTTATCCAGCTCGGTTTCGCTGCCTGAAAGATTCAGTTGAATGTTTTTTCCAAGCTCATTGGAAAGGTCGCGCACGACCCGATTGAACTTGGAAAGCACGTTCCCGATGGGCTGCATACGAGTCTTCATCATTTCGCCCTGGATTTCGCTGGTCACGGCGTTAAGGCGCTTGCTCATGTTCAGAAATTCAAGGTCTTCGGATGTATTTGAATACTGAAGCACCTGATTTCTGACCAAAACCATCTCGCCCATCAGGGTCATCAAGTTGTCCAGCAGATTGACCGGCACGCGGATGGACGTCGCGCCCTCGGCTTCTTTCTCTTTAGAAGGCGCGGGATCGGCGCCCGCTACGACCTTGAGCCCGGGGGATTCGCTTTTTTGAGGTGCTGAGTCCGCTTCGGGGGCCTGTGCGCGGGGCGTGGACATAAATTCTTCCTCGATCGCTGTCGGAGCCGGGGTTTCGGGAGCGGCTTCGAGTTTGGGTTCTGACTTCGGGGCTTCAGGAAGGCGAGAGGCCACCATCCCCAGCGCATGAGAAGCCTTGCCGACAAGCGCGGCGTAATCCGCATCCGACGACTTTGATTTGATGTCGGTGAGAATGCGCTCAATGACGGTAAGGCTTTTGAACAGGACATCGAACAACTGGCGAATGGGCGCGCGGGTTCCCTCCCGCACGCCTTCAAGCGCCGACTCCATCGCGTGACCAAGATCACCGAGAACTTTGAACGAGAAGAGATAGGCGGAGCCTTTGAGCGAATGAATGTCCCTGTAAAGGGCGTCGATGGTTTCTTTGGATGAATTCTCATTTCCGAAATTGCTCTCAAGGAGCTGAAGATTTTTCGAAAAGCGTTCGAGAATCTCTTCGCCTTCCGCGACAAATTCGCTGACGGAACCGGCCGCCCCGTCCCTCTCATCGGAGGGTGGCGGCGAAACATCCGCCTTCACTTCCTCTGGCGCGACAGAGCTTTTTTCCATCAAAGAATTCGCCAGACTGTGATCAAACTCCACTTGCTCGCCGTTCAGAATGGATTTTGCGACGTCCACGCCTTGAAGAAAAAAGCCGATGATCTCTTTCGGCATTGAGTCGGCTTGTTTGTATTTCATCAATACGTTTTCGAGTTCGTGCGTGTGGCTTTGGAGCAAATTCAACTCCATCATGCCGGATGCGCCTTTCAGATTGTGAAAGCTTCTGAAAATCGCATCGAACATGGGATGGAAATCCGCGCCGCCATCCAAAGCCAACAGACTTTTTTCCGCCGTATCGAGCAAATCCAAAGCCTCGGCTTTGAACTCTTCGAGTTCCTCTTGTGAAAAAGACATTCTGAAACCTCGTTACTTAACCTTCCTTAACAGGTCGGCAGAATCCGCAAAGTCCATTAGCTATCTACATGATATTGCAGAATAAACTAGACCGTCCAGATCTCCGCCAAAGAAATGGACCCGTCTCGATTTCCTGTCGGAAACCTGCTCTTTGGTCTTGAGAAAAAATGGCGGCGATCGTGCTCGCTTGCCGCTTGCCGTGACGAGAGGTCCGGTTCGCTAAGCCGGGGACCGCCTGCGAGCGTAGACGTGGCTCAGAGCGGCTGACTTGTATCAGGTCAAGCGACAACTCGTTTGTACCAAAAGGGATCGAGCGGTTTTCGTCCGCATCGGCGAAAAGCGTAGATTTTCGCGTGGGAGTTCAATGACGACGTCAAACTAACAGAAAGCCTTGGAGAGCATCGAAAGAGGACCTCGCTAGTGGATTTTGTCGACTCTACTCGACGAAAAGACTGCGGCCGCTGGCGGTGAAGCGGCTCGCGCTGACGCGTGAGCGGGCATACGCGGCCCCGCAATCCGGCGCTGCGTCCGCGTGGGCGATCGGAATCCCGACGTCGACTCTTCCCTTGACGCCTCTGGCGTCCGGCGAAAGGAAATCCAACAGGGCGCGGAAGAAATGCGAATCCGGGTTCCCGCGGATCAATCGGTACAAATGCAATTGCTGTTCATCGCTCAATGCGAAATGCAGCATCGTCGACGGGTGAGCTCCCGCCGGGCTCCGCGGGGAACATCCGACGCCCGCGCCAAGGAACACGTGATTCAAGCTCAAGCGCAGGCCCGGCGCCAGGTACTCCGCAAGGGCGCCGCTCTTGATGTCGGTCATCAACGCTTGGTTCAGCGGAATGGCCGCGTCGCCGAGAATCTCGCCGATCTTCCGCGCGAACGCCGGATCGTAAGCGCCCGCGGCCTTCGCGGTCACATGACGGGTGAACGCGATTTCGGCCGAAATGACCTCTGCGAAACTCGCATTGGATTTCAACAGCCAATAGCTTTCGTGGAACAAAATCGCGCCCTGGTCCGCCGGGCTCAAGCTGTAAAACTCCGGAAAAACGTACGTCACACGCGAAGGCACGTCGGTGACGGCGAAGATGACGATCGAACGCGCCGGCTGGCCCGTCGTGCGCGCGTACTCCTGAATGAGCTTCGCTTGCTCGAGCGGATCCATTTCCGTGGCGTTATAATATTTGCGCGCGCCGAAGGGCAAAATGCCTTCGAGCAACCGCGCCGCCTGCCAACTCGTAAGCTCCATATCGTCTATGGCTTGAACGAGCACATCCATGCCGGGAATCGTGCTCAGAGGACTCGGGTCGATGTACACCCCGGCCGATCCGAACGTCTTGTACACGCCTTCGCGCACCACCCCGCCCGCGGGGTTGCCGATAATGCGGGTGCCGCCCCAAACGTCAGCGGAGCTCAGAGCCAGAAACATCAGCACGAGCTTCAACATCACGCTTCTCCTTGATCAAGGCGAAAAAACTGCACGGACATTTGATAAACCGAGTCTTTCGTGACCGCGCGCGAGAACCGGTCGCCGAACTCGCGCTGAAAGCGCCGGATCATTTTCTTGGCCTCTTGCATTTGCTCGCGGCGGAACGACAGGGTCATCGCGCCGTACTCGCGATCCCCGGTGGGCGAATTCACCAGGGCCTGTTCAGCCTTCTTCATCATCTCGAGGTGAAAGCGCTTGCGCGCATCCGAGGGGAGCGCGTCGTCGGTTTCACTGTCGGTCGAGAGCGCGCGGTACTTGCCGTCCGCCTGCTCGATCCAACCGATGCCGATCAACCGCTGAATCGCGTTCACGACCAGATCTTCGGGAAGACCGAGCCGCCCGGCCATCCACGAGGGCTGGTGCCGGCAACTCTCGAGCTCGATCAGTTCCATGATCGCGAGGTGGAACCAGTTGTTGGCCAGGGCCAAATCCTGTTCCGAGATTGTTTGGAGCGAACGCGACTTATGAACCATGTCGCGCAGTTCTTCCGAAGCCGCGCGCCGGTCGCGCTCACCGCGCGCATGCGAAGCCTGGCTCGAGAGCACGAACAACTTTTGTTCGCGTTCGTTCAATCCAAGGCACGCGATCAGATATTCAGCGCGTTCTTTGGATAAACCTTTCTTCCCCGAAAGAATCTCCGAGACGAGCGAGGGAGCCAGCTTAAGATCGCGGGCGAACGCCCGGAGCGAATACGCGCCGTTTTGCGCGCGTCGCATATCGAATTCACGTTCGAGCATCTGCACATGAAGGGGCTTTGCGACATCTGTCATAAACCGGCGATATACGGGCAATATATGCAGCGCGCAAGCGCCCAGTGAACATTACCGTTCGCCGAACTTGGAATCGGCGAACATTGCTGAAAATAGTTTACTGTCGGCAGTTCAAAATCGCGATATCAGTGCTGTTTCCTTTTTCGTAAACCGAAAACAAGCCCACGCCGGTTTTGCTGTTTTGCCAGAAAACCGTGACCATTTGAACGCGCGGGTCTTCATCCGCCTTGGCGCTGACTCCGATGCGGTTTTCGCTCTCGCGGATCGTGAACGCGCACGTCTGATAGGGACTGGTCTCCTCGTATTCCGAGGTCGGCGCATAGGTGACGTATGGATAATCCGCGAACGTAAAATCGTTTTCGTTTTCAAAACTCCCGCCGTCCAGAACCTCATCGACCGTGCAGGTGAACGCGGCGTGCGCGCTCAAGGAAGCGAACGATAAAGCGACGATGATCCATTTCATAAACTTTTCTCCTGGCATAAAGAAACGTGCGATTGGTCGATGCGCTTGAAGCCCAGCTCGGGCTCGCGGCCCATGTCCTCAAAACCGTAAAAATCCCGCCCGCGCAGGATGGGGCGGCCGACCAGGCTTCGGGCGTTCACCCAGATCGCCCCGGGCCGTAACGGAAACACCCATTTTTCTTCGGGCTTCAACTCGCGCGCTTCGGTCGACCAGGCGCCGTCTTTATCCGAGGCGAACTTCACGACCACGCGCGCCGGCTCCCGGCAACGATTCTCGATCACGCGCTCGTGCCGCCGCGGAGAGAACGGAAACTTCGCGCGTAAATAAGGAATCTGCGTCAGGCGATTCACCACGGTCTTGGCTTCGCTCGCGCGGCGGATCTCTTGGCAACCGTTCAGCGGCTGAACCGCGGTCCCGCCCGTGCCGTTCGTTAGAATGCCCACGGCTTGTCCGGTGCGCAGGCTGAAAACGACCGATCCGGAGTTGTTGCTGAACACGTCTTGATTGCCGAGCAAAAGATGTTCAGTGGTGACCTCTTGAACGAGCCCGCCCGGCGCGTACATGAACGGCAGGCCCAGCGGATAGCCCATCAAAGCCAAAGTGTCGCCGATCGAAATGTCCTCGGCGTCTTGGATTTCAAAAGGCCGAACGCGCTCAAGCGGGCGATCGAGTCGCAAGACGGCGTAGTCGACGCCGCCGTCATGCCGGTAATCCAGAACTTCACGGCAACGGCGCAGGTCTTCATGCGGGAGCTCGAAATGACCGCCCGTCCCCTCGTTCGAGAAAAAGCCGAACAGCCAAGTGTCGTCGCCGCAACCCCGTGCGTAGCGGCGACAATGGCCCGCGGTGACCAGGATATCGGGCGCGATCAAAAACCCAGAGCAACCGCCCAATACGCGCTGACCCGCGCGCCGGTCGCTTGGGCAAAAACCGTTCAAGCGGCCCGCTGGATAACGACTCACCCCTTCCCTAACAGGCTCAAGCAAGCGACCGTCGAGCTGAGTGGCGGTCGCTCGTGCGAGCTCTTCGATGCGGAAGCGCGAGAGGTCTTGAAACGAAAGCAACCCGTCCTCGCCCACCAATCCCGCATGACCGATCGAAAGCCAAAATAAAATCGCCAACATCGAACCAGTCATGCGCTGGGACGCACGGGATGTCACGCTCGAGTTGCCGCATCCGGCCACAGAGTCAGACGCACAACGCCAGTCCCTGACCTAAGTCGATCTTAACGAAGTCGCTTGATGCCCGTGCGTTTTTCGCTACCATGAGTATGTGCTTATTCGCGGAAAACTCATTATTTCCATGGGATTACTTTGTCTCTGGGCGGGAGTGTTCGCTCACTCACAGACAGACGTGAACGCCCAGCTGTTCAAAAGCGCCATGGCCGGCGACTTCAAAGAAGCCAAGAGTCTGCTCGCCAAAGACGCCGACGTGAACAGCGCCACGGAAAAGGGGCTGACTCCATTGATGCTGGCGTCGCTGCGCGGCCACGGCGACCTGGTCACCCTGTTCATCGAAAAAGGCGCCAAGGTAAATCAAAAAGATGGATCCGGCATGACGGCGCTGATGGCCGCCGCCAAACAAGGCAACATGGACGTCGTGAAAATCCTGGTGAAACATCACGCCGAGGTAAACGACCGCTCCGCCAAAGGTTTCTCGGCCCTGTCGCTGGCCGCGATGGACGGACGCTTAGATGTGGTGAAGTTCCTGGTCGACGCCAAAGCCGATCTGGCCGCGAAGTCCGCCGACGGCATGACGGCGCGCGATCTCGCCAACATGAACAACAAGCAAAACGTCGTCGAATTTTTAAGCACGGTCGAAAATAAAAATTAATCCCGATGCCCGCGGTTCCGCCACAGGAACCGGACGAACCCGAATCCCACTGCGATCAGCGCCAAGAAAAACCACCATTTATCCGAAGGGTCGTCGCTATGGGTGTAGATCTGCCCGAGCCAAACGACCGCCATGATTGAAAACGTGAAGGTGAAAAACAGCACGAAGATCAAACTCACCCCCAAGTTCGATGCCTTGGGCTTTATGACCTTGGGGGCGCGATAATCGGCCCGAAAGCCCCAATAGCGCGTACGATGAAAATCACGAATGACCTCACTCCAGGCTTCGCTCGAGGCGCCATTGGCGCGCCAATCCTTCTCAGCCTTGGCCAGAATCGAATCCCAGTCGGCCGGAGAGAATTCCCCCGACAGATTTCCCGCCAAATCGATACGTGCACTTTTAAGGTCCATGTCCGCGTTATAACCCTCTAAAATCGCGACGTATTCCGTTGACATGCCGCTTCAAAATCGCCATATTCCGCCGCATGCTTCAGCTGTTGTTCGCGCTCTCGTTCGCCTTCGCGACAAAGAAGGAATGCCCGTATTATTTGGCCCACTCCAATCCGTTGGTGACCCACGCGACTTCGAAAGAGGCGCTCCGCGAGGCCGACGATTGGCTCGCGGCGCTCGGCATCGACACTTATCCTGAAGACTTGCCCAACCATCCCGACTTTCAAGAATTTTTGCGCCACGAATCTTCGCGCTGGCAGCATCTGACTCCCCAATACAAGATCATCGAATCACAAAGGTTCTTGATCGAGAAATGGGACGAGTGGGACAAAATTCAACCGCAGCGCCGGTCCGCGGATCTGATGCGCGACCTGCGCGTTTTCGGGCTTCGTCCGGATCCGATTTTGTTCCCGCTGAACGGGCGCACCCTGCTGATCGCGCAAAGCGCGGCGAACCTGCAGGAATGGGTCAAATGGCTCGAGCTCCGCTTCCCGCTGAAGCCCGAGACCTTGAGCGCCCGCGCCCCCAACGCGGTCGCAGACAGCATGCTCTCCGATTTTTGGCTCAGAGCTTACCACCCGGCGTACAACGGAGTCGCGCCGCGCGCGCCGCTGGTGAGCGAGAACGAGCTCAACAAAGTCGGCATCGTCTCGGAGTTCGAAACGTTTCACGGCAACCTGTTCGGCAGCGTGCACAGCAAAGCGCTGGTTCTTACGGCCAGCGCCGCCAAAGGCGATCTGTATTCGCTGTCGGAGGTCGTTCCGCGCTTTCAGATGGTCGACCGCGCGTTCTTTTATGAGAACGGTTTCGTGCTCCCGCGCTTTCGCTACGACGCCGAGGTCTTTAACTTCCTGCGGCTCCGCGATCCCGCGCGGCTCAAAGAGATGCCTGAGCGTTTGGCCGAAGAGGACTACGTGCAAGCCGCGCAACTCAAGAGCTTCCGCTCAAGCCTGCATCGCTACATACTGACCGTGCCCGACGCCGAACTTCTGATCACGATCGCCGGCCGACGCCTGCTCTTGTACCTTTGGGAGACGCGGAACTTCGAATATGAAGGCGTCGTCGAGCGCGCGCGATTATTCGACGGCCCCCAAGCCTTTTACCAATACAATATTTTACCGGCGCTCGGAGTGGCCGGCCTGAACGTGTGGATCCCCCCTTCGGTGCCCCGCCAAAACATGGTGCTCACGGACCGCCTTGACCCCTAAGCCCCACTGATTCCATAATGCGGCCATGGCACACGGTCATGGGCACGGACATCATCATCACCATCACGGCGATGCCGATTCCGCCGCGCGCAACATCGGCATCGCGTTTTGGCTGAATCTGGGTTTCGCGCTGGTCGAGCTGATCGGCGGCCTGCTGACGCAAAGTCTGGCGGTGATCTCGGACGCCCTTCATGATTTCGGCGACGCGCTGTCGCTCGGCATGGGCTATTTCCTGCAAAAGAAATCGGCTCAAGGCCCGAGCGAATCGTTCAGCTACGGTCTGCGCCGGCTGTCGCTTTTATCGGCGGTGATTTCCGGCGTCGTGATCTCGGTCGGCGCCATTTATATTTTGATCGAGAGCGTGATGTCCTTTCAAGAGCCGCGCGAACCGCATTCCATGGGCATGGCGGGGCTTGCGGTCTTCGGCATCGCCGTGAACGGCTTCGCCGCCTGGCGCATGAGCCACGGACACACGCACAATGAAAAGATGCTGCGCTGGCACCTGATCGAGGACGTGCTCGGCTGGATCGCCGTGCTCATCGGCTCCGGCCTGATCTACGTCTTCGATTGGAAATGGATCGATCCGTTGCTCGCGACCGGCATTTCGGCGTTCGTGCTGTACAACGTGATACGGAACCTTATCGCCACGGTGAATCTGTTTCTGCAAGGCAATCCCGATCCCGAAGGGCTACGCCGCTTCCGCACGCAAGTCGAAGGCATGAGCGAGGTCAGGAGCATCCATGACGTGCACTTCTGGAGCTTGGACGGCGTCCGCCACATTCTCTCTTTGCACGTGGTCTTGAACGATCTTGGCGCGGCCGAGATGGTGAAGGCCAAAATCCGCGCCATGAGCCGTGAGCTCGGCGACTGCCACGTCACGCTCGAGATCGAATCGAGCGACGTGCATTGCCATAACGACTGCGAGCACGTTCATTCATGATCTGGGTTTACCGTCTGCTGGTCGCGCCGCTCGCCGTTTTGCTTCTGCCGGCTGCGGCCGTTTTCAACTCCAAGATCCGTCAGGGTTTGCGGATGCGCATGCAAAGGCGCGACTACCCGCATTTCCCGGCGCGGCCGATTTGGATCCATGCGGCCTCGGGCGAGTTCGAGTACGCCAAAGCCGTGATTCGCGAACTCAAAAGCGCCCGCCCCGACGTGCCCGTGATCGTCACTTATTTTTCGCCGACCTACGCCCGCCAGGTCGAAAGCTTCCCGGGCGTCGACTTCGCGCTCCCGCTGCCGCTCGATCTGCCGGGACCGTGCGCCAGTTTCTTGCGGCGGCTGCGCCCGCGCGCGCTCTGGCTCGCGCGCACGGACTTCTGGCCCGAGATGCTCACGCAAACGCGGCGGCGCGGGATTCCGATTGCGGTCTTCGCCCTCACGCAAAAGCCCGTGCGCGGAGTTTTACGAAAATTCCTGACCCGCTGGCGGCTCCGGATGCTCGACAAGATCTATACGGTCAGTCCGACAGACCGTGAAACTCTTAGCGCAATGGGGATCGCTTCGGAAACGATCGGCGACACTCGTTACGACCAAGTGGCTTTTCGTTTGAACCATCCCAAGCCCCTCCCGCTGGAACTCAAACCCACGGGCCCCACGCTGATCGCCGGCTCCACCTGGCCCGAAGATGAATCGGCGCTGCTCCCCGCGCTCGGCCCGAAACTCAAGAGCGCGAAAATAAAACTGATATTGGTGCCTCACGAACCCACCCCGAAGCACCTGGAGCAAATCGAAGCCCAGCTTCAGCGCGCGGGCCTGACCCACGCGCGCTTCAGCCAAGCCCGCGGAGGCGACGCTCAACAGGTCCTGATCGTCGATCAAGTCGGCATTCTGGCCGAGCTTTACGCCTGGGCGTCGATCGCATTCATCGGCGGATCCTTCAAAAAGAGCGTGCATTCGGTGATGGAGGGGCTCGGCGCGGGCCTACCCACGATCGTGGGGCCTTACCATTTGGGCAATCGCGAAGCGGTCGACTTTCAGAACGTCATCGTAGGTCCCACGCCAGCGGTCCTGGTCGCCTGGAGCTCCGGGGATTTGAGCGCCCATGTCGAGCGCTTGTTGTCGTTGAACTTATCGGACGTGCGCGCGCGGCTTCGCGCCGAGACCCGCGCCCGGCAAGGCGCGAGCCGCAGAGTCGTCACGGAGCTGACTTCGGTCCCGGATTGATCACTTCTTTGTTCGGATCTTTCGCCCAATTTTTCGGACCCGTGGTCATCGCCTCGAGCGGGAACAAGATATCTTCTTTCGGTCCGAGTTCCGTGTAAAAGCCCGGGAATGATGGCGTCACGCTCTGATAAAGCCCGTACAGATGCTTGAGCGCCCAAGCGAACGCACGATCTTCGCTCAATCCGAGCAAGCCGCTCATATACTCGAGCGAACCGAAGCGCCCCTGCTGCCGGATCTGGTTCACGAACACCGTGAAGTCGCGCATGCCGCGCAGGGCGAGCAGCCACGGATGGTTGTAAAGCTCGGCCTGATCGAGCATGTCGCCTTCGGTGAAGTGCTGCGTGAAATAGAAGTACATCTCTTTGACCGTCTTCGGCCGCTTCTCGGCGCGAGTCGCGCCCTGGCCCACCAGCAACCCGCGCGCCATCACGGCGCGCGTATTCGGATCGTCCATATTCACGGGCGCCGGCAGACTCACCACCTTGTAACCCGCGCGTCTGGACATGGCATCGAAGTCGCGAAGCGCGCGGTCTGAAAGGCGGATCACCGAGCAGCGCTCATAGGCCAAAAGATCCAACTGAAACTTCGCGACCTGAGCGACCAGGTACGTCGATTCCGAAATATTCGTGCCTTCCGAGGAAGAAAGGCTCGAGCCGATCTTGAAGCTCAAAGGCTTGGCCAGCGCTCCCGCGACCCCGAGAGGTAGGCTCAAACCGGCCGCCGTGCCCAAAAGATCGGTCAGCTCGAAGCCCGCGCTCACGGAGCGGCTCGT
>DAISHW010000019.1:11908-16057 GCA_036822295.1 Bdellovibrionales bacterium
GAAGTTCAAGTTCATCCCGCCGAGCGCGATGTAGTTGCCGGTGCGCTCCACGTGCAGCTTACGATCGTGAATCAAACCGCCGTCGGCCGTGCAATTCATCATGATGTTGCGCTTGAGCGAATCCCCGGAGACCAAGGCGCCGATCAGGTTCTTGGCCTGCAACTCGTCCATGATGCGGTTGACCAGCAGATTGCAAACCGCGGGACGCGAATAGCGGCCGCCATCGAGCAACTGCTTGGCCAAGCCCACCGAGTTCAGCTGCCGGTAGCCGACGTCGTCGGGACGGCTCGCGACCAGGTTGCCCAGCCGCGAATTGAAGTCGCTGACGGCCTCTTCCAGACCGCGGTTGGCGATGGGAAGGAGCGAGTCCCATCGCAGCGTCGCTTCGTCGGTCTCGACCAGGCAATTGGCCACGTCTTTCGCGCAATTCTCAGGAACTTTCTTGAGCGGCTCGTCGGTGAGCGAAACGTAATCGACCGGAAATTTCAAACCGTGCAGAAGATTGTATTTCAACGACGCCGCCACCATGCGGTCCTGATATTGGGCGTTGAGCTCTTTTTCCATCTCCATCAGCTTGTCGACGCTCTTGATCTCGCAAAGATGCGAGAGCGCGCCGAAGTTCGGATTATATTGATAGTTGGCGCTTTGGCTGTTGCCGAAGAAGTTATGGTAGTCGAAGGCTTTGTTCAGGCGGCTCGGCTCCATGGCGGCGTTGGCCGCTTCGTATTGCTGCTCCTCGAAGCCGTCGAATTGCAGCTTGAGCAATTCGAGCGCGTTGTCGATCACCCGGCGGCTTTCGGAGCCCGCTTTTTGCTTCATCTCTTTGCCGGTGGCGGGATCGATCTTCGGCGCCTCGCCCGAATAACTGCACGCTTCGTCCAAATTGTCGGTGGCGCGCATCGAATCGCTGTATGCGTTCGACAAAAAGATCACCGGACCGACGAAGGTGCGGTTCTCTAGCCCCGAGTCTTCCTCGATGAACAGGTTCAAGTCGATCTCTTCTTTTTTGGGGAGTGAAACTTCCGAGAAGTCGTTCAGCTTCAAGGCCTGGCGAAGATTGTCGAGCAAGGCCGGGTTGATCGCGTAGTTGTTCACGATCAGATCGTTTTTGAGCAGAACGTATTGCGGATGATCGGCCAGGACCTTTTCGCGGTCCCCGCGCGACAAGTTCCCGTCGGAACCGTCCAAATAAAAGCCGACGTTGCCGCCCCCGTTGAGCAGGCGGTTCAGTTTTTCGACCAAGCCGCTCACGATGGTCTGCGTTTCGACGATCTCCGAGGGGGGCTTGTTGGCGATCTCGACCGAATTCGGAGCGCCGGCCGCGGGCGCCAGAATATTGCGCTTCCGGACGGATTCGTGCAGCGCCGGGATGAAGTCTTTGCCCCCCAAATCGCGCTTCACGTCGGTCAAAAGGGCGTCGCTCACCAGCGATTTTTTGAACATCTCGAGCTTTTCCTCGAGCCCTTTGGCAGAGGTCACGCCGTCGCGGAATACGTGGTACGCCTGAATCAGACGCTCATCGACCGTCTGCAGTTCGATCAAGAAGTTCGAGCGAATTCGCATCAAACGCAGATCGCGCATCGTGAGTTCAATGGGATAAATGATATGGCCGTCGACCACGCGGACCAGCGCCATGTTGGTGGTGATGAAGTTCTTGGCGACCAACTGGTTGCCGCCGATCGATTCGTACCGGGGGCGGAGCTGCTCGCTCGCCCCCAGCATCAGGCCCGAATTGTCGCGCGGATCCAAATAGTTTTTCTGAATCGCCACCTTCATCAGATAAATGCCGTCGCGCAGTTGCTCGGTCATCTTACGGGCGTTGATGATTCCAGAATAACGAAGTACGGCGGGCTGGATGTCGAGAAGGATCGTCTTCTTGACCTCGAGATCCATGAACGGATCGATGTTATAAAGGAAGCGCACCGTGTGGTAACCGAAGCCGCCCAGGAAGAAGCGCGATTTGATTTTGCCGCGCCGGCGGATGTCCGTGAAGAACTCCAAGTCTTGCTCGCGCGCGTCCCAACCGAACGTGAATTTGTCGTCCCACGGGTTCAGATAGAAAATCAAGTTGCGCGAAAACGGCGTCACAGCTTCGCACTTGGCCTTGTCGTCGGCGAAGCTGCAGTCTTTGCCGCGTTCGATTTGCACGTGCTTTACGAAGTATTGCTCGGGCTTGTAGTACATGTGAAAGGCTTGCCCCGTCCAAGTCAGGCAACCCGACTCGTCGGTCTTCTTGGTGATCTCGGGCTTCTCGATGTTGATTTCGGGCGGCTCGCCCTCGATCTTGAGCTCTTCGGGCATCGGCAGGTAGCGGATCGTCATCGGCGTGTCCGCGACCGGCTCGCCGGTCGAGCGTTTCGTGATGCACGTCGAGGCCGAATAAACCACCGCGCGGCGCGTGGCCGTTTCCCCCGGCAACACGGACGTGAAACGGAAACGCATCATCGAGAAGATGTAATCGCCGTTGTCCACCAGGTAGCCGGCCTTTTTAAGCTGGTCCGTCGTCTCTTTGTAGCTGTCCGATTTGGCCATCTCGACATAGTGGCGATACGAACAGCGCGGATCGCGATTCAAACACATGTTGGCGAGCGTGCCGCCGCCGTCGCCGGCTTGGGTGCCGACGCCGAACCGGTAAAGACCGTTGAACTCGCGGATGTTGCGGTACTTCGCCCCCCGCGGCTTCACGAGCAACACCAGCTCGAGGTTGCCGGACACCAGACGCGCCTCTTGCGTGAACTTGATCTCGGCCTTCAGCATCCCGTTTCGCGCCTTACCGACCGTCGGAACGTCGGAGGATTGCCCTTTCAACAACAAAATGCGTTTGTCGATCCCCGAGATCGGGTCGGAGCCCAAAACCTGCACGTAAACGTCGAAGTCGCCGTCGGGAATCGCCACGTATTCGTCGCCGCCGGTGGCGGTCTGAACGTGCACTTTGGGGCTCATGGTGACTTCCGCCAGAACCGAAGTGAAGCCGTCGCCCTCGCCCTCGGGGATCGCTTTCACTTTCACGTCTTGGACATAGAGTTCCGCCGCGCGCTGAATTTCGCCGTTAAACGCGCGGATCGATTGACCTTCGGGATAGACGCTTTCGGGAACATAGTCCCGATCGCCCTCGCGCATGAAAATCACAGAGGGCTGGCTGTCGCGACCGTTGCGCGCCGCCCACGGATTCAGAGCCAACGTGACGGAATAAGTGCCGTTGTTGCTGCCGCGCCCGACCACGTCGCGCTTCACTTCGGCCCAGCCCGACTGACCCGCCAGGTGATTGTAGGGAACCGTTTCCACCCAGTTCATGCAGCCGCCGTGATTGGTCTTTTCGGTGGCAATCACCTTTTTGCCGGCGGGATCGACGATCGAGAAGGTCTGCCCCGGCAGATCCCGGCGCGTGGTGCGCTCTTTCAAACAAACCATGAAGTTGAAGTCGACGCTTTCCGGGAAGCGCCACGCGGATTTCTCATTGATCGGGCCCAGCGTCGCGCCGCCTTTGAGCGAATCGACAAAGAAGCTCGCGCCGCTCGTTTCGTTCTCGGTGCTGCGGTCGGCTTTCGTGCAGCCCACGCCGAGCAGCAGCGCCAGGGCGAAAGCCAGATGTAATGACTTAGAAGGATGCATATTCCGTCTCCACGCCCAGGTACCAAGAGCTCATCGTTTTCTGCGTTTCCACGTTGCGCGCCGTCCGCGCGTTGGTCCACTCGCCGACGATCGCGAACTTCCGATCCTTGAAGACCAGGTTGAACTCGACGCTGTTGCCGATGCGGTTCGTGTTGCCGAGCAAAGAACGGTTGTAAACGGCGACCGTGGCGTCGCGCTCGATGAAGTAGCTGCGGTAGCGAAGATCCAAATCGATGTCGCCGAAATGAAAGCGCGGGCCCGCGCCCAGCATGGCGGCGTCGGCGTATTCGGACGGCGCCTCGGTATTCACCAAACCTTGGTACTCACCCGTGAAATCGATCAAGCCGGTGCCGCAGTAGCAGGCCTCGCCGGACCAGAAGTAACCTTCAAAGCCGGACAAGAAGCGCGCGCCGGGAGCCACTTCGCCTTCGACCCGGTTGCCCGAGATCGCGCTCTCAAACGCGATCTTATCGGGCAGATCCGACCAGATGAAATGCCCCGCGCGGACCTTCCAATTGAACCAGGCGAAATGACGCC
>DAISHW010000020.1:0-7876 GCA_036822295.1 Bdellovibrionales bacterium
CGTTTGATTTCATCCACCCGACGGAATCCGGCTTTGAATACGCGCTCAAGAAACCCGCTGGCGCGTAACGAAGCCTCGTAAAAATCATCGGGATCTCGGTCGGCGGCAAGCTGATCCTGATTGAACACGACTCCGACGGAAATCCGCCCGTCCTTCAGCGGAATCGCCCACGTCCAACCATCCGCGATCATTTGACCGACAAACCAGCCGTCTTGCAGATCGGGATCTTGCGGAGTCGCCCGGTAATAAGAGTAGAGCGCCATGCGATTGAGGGTCGTGGGGCTCAGCAAACCGAATTTACGCGCTAAAAAGGTCGCGCGCCCGCTGCAGTCGAAAACGATCGGGCAGCGATAGTCGACGGTTTGACCGTCCGGATGACGTACGCGCAATCCCGTTACGCGTTCACCGTCCATGAGCGGTTGTAAGACGCGAGCCGGTGAAAGAATCCGTACGCCCACCTCCCGGGCCCTTTCGAGCAGGATCTTATCGAAAAGGCTTCGCTCCACCATGAAGGCATAGGGCTCCTCCGCGAAACAAGCGCTGGGATCGCATTCGGCGAACTGGCCCCTCCACCGCCCCGGGCCAACGAACCATTTACCGCCAGGCTTTAAAATGAAGTTCTCTTGCATGCGTTCCAAAAGTCCCAAACGCTTGAAGATCGGCGTACTGGCGGGGAGTAAGGATTCCCCGATGTGAAACCGCGGAAAGGTTTCGCCTTCAATCAACAGCACGGACTTGCCCGCTTTGGCCAATATGTGCGCGGCCGTGCTTCCCGCGGGCCCTCCCCCGATAACGATGGCGTCCCATTGATTCATGATCGGGAAAATAAGCCCGCCCATGCGCGCGATCAACAATTTAAGTCCATGACGGAATGTGGTAAAGTGATGGACTTCGGCGCGCGAGTCTTCTAATCGAAGTTCATGGTCCTTGCGATTGGTACCTATGATTCCACCGGCGGCCTGAAAACAGTCACCGATGGATATTTGCAGGGTTTAGCGGCGCTAGAGCCGCGCATGCATTGGCTTTTGTTGGGGGCGTCGCCTTTGCCCGGGCGCAATCCATCTTCTTCGATCAGTTACTTGCGACTATCGGATGCGTGGAATTATTACGTCGATCCATCAAGGGTAGAGACGTCGGTCAAGGACGCGATCTCGTCCCTGGTCGATCAAAAGAAGGTGAACGCGATCTTTCAACCGTTACAATTCACTTTCGCTCCGTATTTTGAGCATTTGCGATTGCCGTCGTTGAAATCGGTGCATCTGGTCACCGCCGAACTGCTTCAGTCCGCCGAAAGGCAACCCTACGCTTCCCATTCTTACGTGCGGGGATCTTTGGGCGCAGACCAGGTGCGGTTAAAACACGAGAAACGCTTTATTGAAGATGGCGGATTTTTTTTGCTGAATTCCCGGAAGACCCAAGTGGACGTCTCGAAGCACTACGATCGAACCTTGTGGCGCGCAGAACTTTGCTCTTCTCCCGGCGCGGCGACTCCGTTCTTCGATCTTTGCCCGCCTGATTACGAGCGACGGGCTTTGTTTTTTGGACGCTTCAACCATCAAAAGGGAATTCCCCTTTTACTGCGCTCGGTGCCTTCTTCTTGGGAGTTGCGTTGCATGGGTTACGGCAAATGGACGAGTGAAGATTTCGCGCCTTACGGAATTCAGGTGGAATCTTGGAAGGAAGGCGGGGCGCTCTTGTCGCGTTTAAAAGAGGCGACATTTTGTCTGTTCCCTTCGCATTACGAACCGTGGGGGCTGAGCCTGACGGAAGCTCTGGCCGCCGGCCGCATTTGTGTCGCGCAGAAAGGCGCGGGCGGTCACGAGGAGCAACTCATGGATGGCGAGAATGGCTTTCTGATCGACTTCGCGAGTGGGAATTTTTGGGAGTTTCTTGAAGAGCTCCACGGTCGCGGCCCTGACTATCTATCACGGGTCAGCCAAGCGGCTCGCGCTTCGGCTCGGCCGTGGACGCGTCATCTGGAAGAGATCATGCCTTTCCTCGAAGACTTCTGCGCCCGGCATTGAAAGCCGCAGGCCCGATAGCGGTGTGTTTTACACGTAGCTCATTTTTATGTTAGAGTGTTCCTTATGGAAAAGAAGGATTTCCCGACTCAATTTAGACTTTCGAAACGAGAACGCGAGTACTTAAAGGACTGTTTCCGTTCCCCGAGGATCGCACCAAACTGCAAACGATAAAAAATATTATTGATGCCGGATCTAGTGCGGTTATTTGGGACCGACCTGCTGCTCCGGTTAATCGATAGGATAGACCAAATGGCCAAAAAGAAAATACAGCCTCAATCGCAATCGACCTTTGTCTTGGAGAGATTGCCTGAGGCTCGAACGGAATCAATCTCGGATTTATTGGTCTATGCGAAGCGAGGGCAAATTCGCGTTCCCGCCTTCCAACGCGGACTAATGTGGAAGATTAAAGACGTGCTACTGCTGCTCGACAGTATCCATAAAGGTCTTCCGGTAGGATCGCTGCTTTTTTGGAAGAGACCCGCGCCAGCGGCCAAGCTGACTTTCGGACCAGTCGAAATTGCCGCTCAAAAATATGACCACGCATGGTGGGTCGTGGATGGCCAGCAAAGGCTCACTTCTTTAATTGCAACGTTACTGAGAAGCTTGCCTTTGCCTGACTCGCCATCTTCCGGCGACCAGTTCATCGCGTATTTTGATCCCAAGAATAAGTCATTTGCCACTCCCATTAGAAACCACGAAGTGCCTGAATCGTGGGTTCCTCTTCCGGTACTATTGGACGCTTCATTTCTCTCGGAATGGATTCATGACTGGAAATTTGGCAAGAATGCGGAAATGAGGAAGACAGTATTTGAGGCAGGCAAGAGAATACGTGAATATAAAATGCCGCTCTATCTTGTCGATTCTGACGATGGATCAATCCTAGAGGAAATTTTTTCTCGTGTTAACACTACGGGTAAACCACTGGCATGGGCGGACGTACATGACGCGCTCTATGGGAGCGAAGGCAAAATACCATCTTCTACAAGGCAACTGTCTGAAGAGTTGGTAAAGCTGGGAATGGGCCGTATAGATCGGTCGATCTTGGTAACTTGCCTGATCGCGACCCGAGGCTTGGACGCAACACGTCCGGCATCAGATTACACTCGTGATCGAAGGTTACTGCAGGGTGCCGCTGCAGAGGCTTGTGAATCTTTAAAGCAGGCTTTAGTTTTTCTTAAGAATCATGCCCAGATTCCGCATTTGCGCCTTCTGCCCGGCTCACAAGTACTCATCGTACTGTCGCGGTTTTTCCATCTGCATCCAGAGCCGTCGAGCCGGACGTTGACCTTACTGACCCGTTGGGTGTGGCGAATTTTTTTAGCGGAAGCAAAACTCGACGAGCGAACCCTGCTGCGCAGAGCTATTGCCGGAGTCGTGGAGGATGAGGAAGAAAGCGTTCTCTCCCTTATTTCTCTAGTTGGGAATACTCCGCGAAAATTCAATTTCCCCGAAGCTTTTGATGCCCGGTCCTCCGACAGTCGGTTAATATTGTTGGCACTGGCGTCGCTTGAACCAAAGAACTTTCGAGATGGTACTACCATAGAAATCGATGAACTTATTGAGAGTGAAGACGTATCCGCATTTAAGCGGATCCTAGAAGCTTCCAAAGGTGAGACTCATCAGAGGGGTAAGCCCCGCCAGAAGCCCGAAAATATTTTGATTTACCCTGGCGGATCCCATTCCTATCAAGACGCTCTTCAAAAGAGGCTACGTTTGAACATCGAGAATGATCCCTTACTGCGAAGTCACGCCATAGACGATGAGGCGGCGGCGGCGCTGATTGAGAAGAGCGGCCGGTTCTATGTTTTGCGGAGAAATCTTATCCAGAATCGGTTGATTCTGATAGGTAACCGGCGAGCCGGATGGAATAGAGATAATGATCGTCCTTCAATAAAATATCTTTTGGAAAAATCGAGAAGGGAAGTTTAATTGATGGCGTCACTAGTCGTTTCGCTAAACAGTACCCCGGTGGGTCTGCTTTCCGAATTGCCCGATGGACGTATTTCCTTCCGTTTTAATGATCTTTACATGGGAATGGACAATCGGCCCGTCTTGGGACAAAAGTTCGAAGACGACCTGCAACGGACTTACATCGGCAAAAAGCCAGGACAACTGCCCGCGTTCTTTGGGAATCTTTTGCCTGAAGGTCGCGTTAGAACGGTAATCGAAACTAGCCTGAATAGGGAAGGCTGCTCCGATATTGAATTGCTGGAAATGGCTTCTAATGACCTTCCCGGCGCAGTCGTTCTCACACGCTCGGATGAGGGCGCCATGCCCGCAGAAGATAACGCCCAACGATCAGAAGATGAAAAAAACACGGAAGATATAGGCCTACGGTTTTCATTGGCAGGCGTGCAGCTGAAGTTTTCCGCCGTAGAGGATGACGAACGTTTTACGATTCCGTCACATGACTCAGTCGGCGACTGGATTATCAAAGTGGCTGTTAAAGGGTACGAGGGGCTGCCGTCAAATGAGTACTTCGTCATGAATTGGGCTCGGCTCGCGGGATTCGATGTTCCGGACATGCGACTCGTTTCCTATGATGCTCTCGGGGCACTTAAAAAATATGTGCCTGAAAATGCATCTGCCTTTGCGATTCGGCGATTCGATAGGAGCGATAAAAGGCGGGTGCATCAGGAAGATTTCAATCAGGTCCTTGGACGATTTCCTCGCGCGGATCGACGTGAAAAATACGATTTTTCGTATGATGAACTAGCGGTACTGGTTAAGGCGATTGCCGGCCTGAACGGCGCGCGAGAATTTTTAAAGCGACTTTTGTTCGTCATTGCTAGCGGGAATCACGACGCACACTTGAAGAATTGGTCGCTACTTTATCCTGACGGCATTCATCCCGTCCTGTCGCCGCTATATGATCAGGTTGCCACGGTGGGATGGGCCGACATGGATCGGACTTGGGCCTTGAAGCTTGGGGGCTCTCGGGAATTTGGAAGGGCTGATCGCGCAACTTTTATAAAACTTGCCTCGAAGGTGGACTTGGAAAAGCGGGCGGCCGAGGATCTACTTTTGGAAACGTTAACAGCCATTCGGGAAGCGTGGGCCCAGACAGACAAGTCGATTATTTTAGATTCCCATAGGCATGCGATCATCGAGCATTGGACGCGGGTTCCAATATTGCGCGAAGCAGGTAGTCTTTAGACTCCTGACGGTAAATGGCCGCGGAACGCGGTACGTTAGCGCGTGGGACAGTCGGGTCAATGAACTTTAGCTAGACCTTTTATTCCGACCATAACGCTAAGTTTCGACACAGGACGGCCGCGTGCGCACGGCACCGGCACCCCGAGTCCGGTTAGCGAATCGCCAAAAATATTCCGTGATTCCCGCCATCTCGCGCTTTGACGACCACCGCTTTTGACCTCACAATGTATTTAATGGCCCGCCGTTCCTCCATGACGGAAGAACAGCGACCGCTCAGCAAAGGAGAGGGTTCATGAGTTCAACTTCCTCGGGCACGCAAAAACTTCCGCTATTGCCTCTGCGCGACCTGATCATCTTCCCGCACATGATGATGCCGCTGTTCGTGGGCCGTGAGAAATCCATCAACGCTCTTGAAGAGGCGATGAGCAAACAGACCGACATCGTGCTCGCCGCGCAGCGTGACGCGAAAACCAACAGTCCCGAGCCGAAAGACGTTTACTCGGTCGGCACCGTGGGCACGATCATTCAGCTGCTGCGTCTGCCCGACGGCACCGTGAAAGTGCTGGTCGAGGGCAAACGCCGCGTTCGCATCAAAGACTTCCTGCAGACCGACGGTTTCTTCATGGTCGAAGCCGAAGACATCATCGAGAACATCGCCAACGAAACCGAAGCCAAGGCGCTGGTCCGCAGCGTGAAGTCCACGTTTGAAACTTACGTCAAACTGAACAAACGCATCCCGCCCGAAATCCTGATGCGCGTGAGCACCATCGACGACATCGGTGAGTTGGCCGACATCATCGTCGCGCAACTCAATCTGAAACTCGAAGACAAGCAGAAGATCCTCGAGATCTTCGATCCCGGCACGCGCCTGGAAGAGCTCTTGAACCTGATGACCAGCGAGATCGAGATCCTCGAAGTCGAGAAGAAGATCCGCAATCGGGTCAAAAAGCAGATGGAGAAGAGCCAGAAAGAGTACTACCTCAACGAGCAGATGCAGGCGATCCAGAAAGAGCTCGGCGAGAAAGACGATTACCAAGCGGAGCTGCAAGAGCTCGAGGACCGCGCCGCCAAGAAGAAATGGACCAAAGAGGCCGCCGATCGCGTGCGTAAAGAGATCAAAAAGCTGCGCATGATGTCGCCGATGTCGGCCGAAGCGACGGTCGTGCGCAACTACATAGACTGGATGCTTGATCTGCCGTGGAAAGAGTACGCCGAAGAGAAACACGATCTCGAAGAAGCGGAACGCATCCTCGATGAGGACCACTGGGGCCTTGAAAAAGTCAAAGAACGCATCCTTGAACATCTCGCGGTGCAGGCGCTGACCGAAAAGCTGCGCGGCCCGATCTTGTGTCTTGTGGGCCCTCCGGGCGTCGGTAAGACCTCGCTTGCGCGTTCCGTGGCGCGGGCTTTGAACCGTCCGTTCAGTCGCATCTCGCTCGGCGGCGTGCGTGACGAAGCCGAGATTCGCGGTCACCGTAAGACGTACGTCGGCGCCATGCCCGGCAAGATCATTCAGAGCATGCGCAAGGTGGACAAGGGCAATCCGCTCATCCTTCTCGACGAGATCGACAAGATGAGCATGGATTTCCGCGGCGATCCGTCGTCGGCGTTGCTCGAGGTCCTGGATCCCGAGCAGAACTCGACGTTCCAGGATCATTACCTGGAAGTGGATTACGATCTTTCGCCGGTCTTGTTTTTCACGACCGCGAATTCGCTGCATCCGATTCCGCGTCCGCTCCTTGATCGTATGGAAGTGATTCAGCTCGAGGGTTACACCGAGAGCGAGAAATTCAACATCGCCAAGCGCTACCTGGTGCCGAAACAGATCGAAATGCACGGGCTTCAGAATCACAAGGTGACGTTCAACGACGCCTCTGTGAAAGAAGTCATCCGCTCGTACACGCGCGAGGCGGGCGTGCGCAGTTTGGAGCGTCAGATGGCCACGGTGTGCCGCAAGCTCGCCAGGGACATCGTTCGCGAAGAAATGAAGGCGAACCACGGTAAGAAGGCCAAAGCGAAAAATTCGACTCCGCACCAGATCACGCCGAAGAAGATCGTCGAGTACCTGGGACCGACGAAGTACAGGTATGGCAAGATCGAAGGCGCGAACGAGCTGGGCCTGACGAACGGTCTGGCGTGGACAGAGGTCGGCGGGGATCTGTTGGTGGTCGAAGTCTCGGTCGTACCGGGCAAAGGCAAGTTCACCGTCACGGGTCAGCTCGGTGATGTGATGAAAGAGTCCTGCTCGGCGGCGATGAGCTATGTGCGTTCGCGCGGTCCGCTGTTCGGTCTCGATAAAGAGTATTTCGCCAATACCGACGTGCATATTCACGTGCCGGAAGGCGCGATCCCGAAAGACGGTCCGTCGGCGGGCATCGCGATCACGACCAGCATCGTTTCAGCGATGCTGCGCGTGCCGGTGAAGCGCACGGTCGCCATGACGGGCGAGGTGACGCTGCGCGGACGGGTGCTCGCGATCGGGGGCCTGAAGGAGAAAACCATGGCCGCCCACCGCGGCGGCATCCGCACCGTGATCTGCCCGAAGGAAAACGAGAAAGACCTGAAGGACATCCCGAAAGAGGTGATGAAAGATCTGAAGGTCATTTTGGTCGACCATGTGGATCAGGTGCTGGTGAACGCGCTCGACGTGAAGAACGCGAAAGAGATTTTCAAAGCGCGTGGCGAGCGTGGCTCGG
>DAISHW010000020.1:7912-15940 GCA_036822295.1 Bdellovibrionales bacterium
TAGTTTTAGATACTAAATGGCGCCGATCCGTGACACGGGTCGGCGCTTTCATTTTATCTGAGCGATCACGAGAGAATTTTGCACGAGCCGTAACGCCTCTGGACACGACGGGCAGGGTGACATAAATCCATCCCCCAACTAACCGAAAGGAAGTTCCATGCGTTACGTATTGTCCCTTTTGTTCGTGTTTTCGTCGGTCGCCTCGGCGGACGCCGTCAACGACAAGATCAATGCCATTTTGAACGCGGACAGCGAGTGCGCGTTGGTCGAAGGTGAAGAGCGTGAGCCCGCTCAGAAATTTGAATTCACTTACAAAGACTATGACGGCAATGACGTCACCATGGAAATCTACCAAGCCAACTGCATGAACGGCGCCTATAATTTCGTCTCGCGCTTCTTCATCAAAAGTCCGGATTACGACCAGATTTCGCCGGTTTCGTTCGCGCAACCGAAAGTCGATTACGTGATCGTGGGCGAGAACGAAGCGGCCCGAGTGAAGTCTTGGACGATCGTCGGTTACACCGCTATGTCTTCGGCCGTGAACGCGGAATTCGATCCGGTGACCAAAACGATCGTGACCTACGCTAAATACCGCGGCATCGGCGACGCTTCGTCGAGCGGCACCTGGGTGTACGATGACGCAAGCTACGAATTCGTATTGAAGCGCTTCATGGAAGATCCCACGTTCAACACCGAGTTGGATCCGATCGAAATCGTGAATTTCAACTAAACCAGGCGATTCCGCGGGAAAGGGTCGGCGTTTTTCATTTCAGTTGGCCAGGTGCCGTCCTTGGGCGGCACCTGTGGATATTGAAGGAGCCCGACTCTGTCGACCGATGAAATATTAAGTAAATTCAAATACTTGAGCATTGAGTTTTAGGCATAAGGGTTGCTATGTTTGCAGCTATGCGAAAACTCATGCTTTCAATCCAGATCGCGGTGCTTTTGTTTGGCATGCTTGGCCATGCCGATATGGCATTGAAAGCGAAAATCGACCGCCGATTCATGGCTGTGAAAAGCTACGGTTCGGTTGAGGCTCTCTCGGCTCAGCTGCACGCGTCCATTCGCTCAAGACAGATCATAGATTCGACCGTTCGCAACAAAGCGATGGGATTGATCGAACCCGTTTATGCTGACTACCGATCTTTGTTTCCGGAGCTGATGAACAATAAAGACTTCCCCGATTTCGTGGTGGTGAAATCCACGGAACTGATGGAAGTCGGAGTGATCACAGACATGCCGGGCGGTGCAAATTTTCGCCGTGCCGTGCTGATGATATCGGACGAATTTTTGAACTCGAAAGCTTTGAGTCATGAATTTCGGGTGAGTGTCATCGCGCATGAGCTTGCGCATCTTTTTCTGGGTCATCGTGAAGTCGACACCACGATTCTGAGCGTTCATCCGCGGGCGGATTATCAAGGCGAATTCGAAGCCGATAAGGTTGCGGCTGCGCTGAAGCATTACATGGAACTTTCAGAGATCGTGGGCAAGCGGACGGCTGTCGAACTTGATGGGTTACCGAGTGGTGAAAGTCAGCTCAACAAAGCGTTCAGCCGACTCATGGGTCAAATCCGTAAAGACGGTACCGGTTGCTTTCCCGAAGAAAAATGGAAAGTCATCCAGCAGAGTTTGAAGACGGGTTTTTCGGTCTTCGAATGGGACTTACTCTTAAACGCGCCTGAACAATTCGCGCGACTCAACTCACAATTCAGAGAAGAGTTGTTCGCTTGCGCCGAAAAAGCGGAATTCGGAAGCGAATTACGCGGGATGTTTTTTAAAGAGCACGGTGTGTTTCCGCTCACTGCGGATCAATTCCTGCCCAAGTACATCGGATCGGGCTATTCTTTGGGTGGTCGCGCGGAGCTGGAAACGCTTTTAAAGCTTGGATCAGCTGTACAAGAGACAATGCGCGGACTCATTTCGGGCGCCCAACTCAAAGCCACGTTCTGGAAGTCTTTCGAAGACGAAGCGGATGACTATTCCGTTGCGATCGTGAAGCAGATGAGCATTAGATATGAACCTATAGTCGCCGATTTACTCGGCCTCTTCGAAGATCGCGAGCCCGGCATAACTAACAAATGCCAGCAAGCAATATTATCCGGTGGGCCGATTCCGATCGGCTATCTTTCGGACCCGCCCCACGCACCGTGTTTCCGTGTGCAACGATTGATCCGTCTGTTTGAGTCGCGCGGCGTTAGCCAAGGCGTATCGTTTTAGACCCTCGACTTCCCGCAATATTAAATCTTATGGAATTGTAAAACCCACAACTGGCGCGGCCTCCGGAGTTTCGCTTGTGATTCGCTTGGGGGCGCACTAATTTTCTGTCACGGCTTCATCGGGTAAGAGGCCATGTCAGACCAAAGGGAAAATCAAAGTGAGCGAGTCGGGGGCCAGCGCTGCCACATTAAAAGCCGCCGAGCTTTTCGAGATGGGAAAGCTCAGGTGGGAATTGGGGGATTTCCGATCTTCGATCGAGAAGTTGGAAGCCGCCGCTCGTGCTTATTCCGAAGCCCGTGATCACAAGCAATTCATCAAATGTCTGACCCTTTGCCTGCGCATGTATGCCGAAATGGAGGATCATAAATCACTCCACTCGGTGAAAGATCGCCTTTACGATTACGTCACCCGGGAAAAAGTCGAACTGAATTCCACGACGTACTACACACTCGCGCTCGTTTGCTCTTACCGGAGCGAACACGCGCAAGCCCTCGAGTATCTCGAAAAGGCTTTGGCGCTGGCCCTTGCCAACGACAGCAAAGAAGACATGTGCTACGCGATCCACGGTTTGGCGGCCGTATACTGGAGTCTTGGCCGTACCGAGGACAGTTTAAAAGAACTTTATAACCTGCGCGTGTTCTTCCAAGTTTTGAAGTTGCCGGATCTTGAGATCTCTTCGCAGATTTTGAACGGCTACATACTGGTCAGCTTGAAACGCTACGATGAAGCGCTGGATATTTTCTGGAAGGCGTTTGAGTCGCTCAAAGGCCAAAAGAACATCTATACGTATGTGAGTTTGCTGCTCGCCATGGGCTACGCGTACGTCGAGGCCGGCGAAGTCGATCTGGCCAAGACGTACTTGCGGTTGGCTCAGCAAATGTCCGATCCGCAGAATTTCGTTTTCTTGCTCCGTCGGATCAACGATCTGTATCGTCGCATGTCGGGTAAGAACGAGAACAATTTCGATTTGGTTTTCGATCAAACTTCGAACTCGGTGGTGGAGCGCAAAAAGGGCCGCATCGACTTCAAGAATCAGTTCATTCTGCTCGATATGCTGAAGCTGTTCTTGAAGAGTCCGGGCGAAGTTCATACCAAAGAGGCTTTGGTCAAAGCCGTGTGGAAGCAAGAGTACGATCCGTCGGTGCATGACAATAAGATCTACGTGACCATCAAACGTTTGCGGCAGTTGATTGAGCCGGATTTCGATAAGCCCAAGTATATTTATCGCGCTAAAAACGGATACTATTTGAATCGCAATACGAAAGTGTCCATCGAACATTAAGCATCACGAAGACGGGGAGTGGACGTGAAGAGTTTCGGAAAACTGATTTTGATTTTGTTCGCCAGTGTTACGTTCGCGTCGACGGCGGCCGCGCGTCCCGCGCTCGGCGACGGATTTACGGACGGCATGCCGATTCCATGGCCGTTCCCTTGGGCGAAAGACTGCGAAGTCGACTGGAACGATTTGAACGGCAATTTCATCCTTGCCGATTACTCCAGCGAGCAAGTGCAGATCAGCATTCATGTGGTGGTCGAGCAAGGGCTTCAGTTCGCCCGTGTGATTCATTACGATCGCGATGGCTATGCCCTTGCGTTCGGCATGGGCCTGGTTTCCAAAGATCAGCACGGCATAGAGATGAACATGTACCCGGTTTCGGCCAGTTCCCGCGCCGCGACCTCGGCGGTCGTTCGCCTTTACCACCGCAGTGAAATCCTGACCTGCAGCCAGGACAGTTTAATCCCGATTCTGACACTGACCCGCAAAGAGGCGGGACGTACCGTTGAAGCCCACTATCGGCTGAACAAGTCGGAGTCCAAGGGAAAATAGGCGCAGGTCCTGTCGGTGCTATTGGACTTGGGGATCGAATTCGCCGGATTGGTTTTGTAAGCGGCGGATCATCGCCTGGGCGACCAGCTGACATCCCAAGGGGTTCAGGTGGGTGTAGGGATCGATGTAGAGAATTCTTTTATCTTGGGCGAAAAGATGGATCAGAGAAGTGCTGTGCGGCGGCCGCGCGCGCTTGTAGAAGTTGTAGAAGGTTTGGATTCGGTCTTTGGATTGATTAGGGGCCCGATTTTCTTGCCATTGGACGATTCGTTTTTCTTCTTCGCTTAGGGGTTTGGCGCCGTCCATGTAGGGGTTGGGTTGAATGAAATTATAAAGTGGTAGATTTTGGGCGCGCGCCAGGGCGAGCATTTGCATCGAGTATTTGCGCCACAACGTGAAACGGCGTTCGAGTTCTGGACTTTCACATTCATGTAAAGACCTGGCTTTCGAGATCGGCGATGTGGCCAGGGCGGCTGTCGCCTTTGCCAGCCTTATTCTATAGGCTTCCCAGGTTAGGCGGGCCGTGTTCGTGTCGGCGAGTTTGGAATTCGCCAACCATGCGCTGAAGGCGCGGAAGCTTTTGGACATAGCGCGCAGATTTTTGATTTGGCTTTGATCGAGTTCGCGGCTGTAGAGAAGACGAAAACTCTGCGGGAATTCGGCGGGATCGTAAGGGCATTGATCGATTTGAGATTCATTCCAACCATCCAATACCAGCGCCAGGTCTAAGGTGTCGAAAAATTTGCTGGCGACGTAAAGTTGCTGAGGTTGTCGGTAGCCCGAGATGGCCAGGTTTACGAGGACGATTTTAGCCTGGGGATTGCCTTTGACCTTGAGCTTTTCCCAATAGCTCGATGCTTCCCATTCCATCGCGCAATGCATGGCCGTCGAACCGCCGAATATGCCAATGACATAATCCCCATTTTGGCGGCGATACGGAAAATCATATTTGGAAATGAAACCGTAATTGTTTCCGTCAACAAACACATGGCCGAAGTAAGGACTTAGACGTCGGACATCGGCATAGGTGTTCGGATGAGTTGACGGTTGCCACCTATCGAGACCGCTCGCGGCGCGCGCGAACAGGATCGAGTTCGGCTGGGCACGGTCGGCACCACGCCTGGTTAAATAAACATAGGAAAGGCCTTCGATTGATACGATGAATAGAAGTCCTGACAGGGAAAACGCCAGAATAAAAAATGCGGTCTTTCGCCTCACGCTCATGATCCCATGGTGAGCTCACAGGGAATAACAATCAATGGGCCGTTTCAGGCGGATGGATTCTTGGCTAATCATTTGAATTTGATAAGATATTCGCCCTTCGATGCTTAAAAATCTCGACAGCCGCGGCGGCGGTGGGATAAGTTGGGGCACTCTTTTCGATAGGGAGTTAGCTCAGTTGGTAGAGCGCCACCCTTACAAGGTGGATGTCGCAGGTTCGACCCCTGTACTCCCTACCAATCTTGTTGAAATCACTGAACAAATCAAAATCGGAAATTGGTAGAAAAAATGGAGAAATTGGTAGAACCGCAAAACGCCCGCATTTACGACCTAAAATCGTTTGATCGCAATAAACGAATCAAGATTGACGATGCACTTATCAATGAACTGAAGACGTATGGCGAAGTGAATGCCGCCGATCCTTGGAACGACTACGAGTCCTTTAATCTCACCGAAGACAAAGAAGGCGGCGTCTTTCAATCGGATGGCCAAGCGATGTATTTTTATCGTGAGTTTTTTGGTCTTTGGAATGAACTTTCCAAGTTTCAAACTGAATTGTTTCAGCTTCCCATAGGATTGCTTGGGAAGGACGCAAACGGCCTTGATGATAAGGCGCTTAATTCGATGAAGATTTTTTGGACCAAGATGCGACTCCTTGCCTTCAGCCAGGGCCTTTCGATGGGCAATACCGACGAAGAACGATTCGCTGGCACGCCAATTGGTGATTTTATCGAATACATCGAAAGTAAGGTGGGGCAGTTCGACGAACTGGAGGATGAAAAGAGATATTCGTCTGAAGTCGTTGATGGCCTCCTGGCGGAAGTCGAGTTTTTTTGGAACCAATACTATCTACCTTTCGCCAATTCCTGCCGTGATTTTTGCAGACAGGAAATTGAGCGACAAAAGTTCGTTGAGGAAAACAAAAATGTTGGTCGCAACGAACCCTGCCCGTGCGGCAGCGGCAAGAAATTCAAAAAGTGCTGCATGGTGATCCATTGATGGGCAAGGCTTCGGTGGGATTCGTGAAGGGCTGATCATTGTTTAAGCGACCTCGCTTCGCTGTTCAATAGCGAAAGTTTTCAGAGACTCAACTAATTTTGTGAGGTGCAAGTGACCGCGCACACGATTGAAGCGCTTCTCGGCTTCCTCGCCATCTCTCTTGGCCCGTGGCTTTTTCACCTTGAAGCGCTGACCTTGCGCGAGAATGCTGCCGGGATCAGAACCTGCCCGGTGGGCAAGCTCTTTGCCTTTGCGCGCAAACCTCGGACCGCAGAGCTGATTCATTTCCTGTTTGAACAACTCGTAGATCGTCGACAGCACCGCACCACGCTGATAACCGCAACGACAATGTGGGCCTCCGTTCCGTGAGTACATGCAAGAGATTTAGGCCAGAAGGTGTTGTTCAAGGATTACACCTGCGTGCCCAGGCTATGTCCAGGTCACTATCCTGAGCTGATGTTGTGACATCAGACGAAGATCACTGAGCCGCAGCGTCCAGTAAACCTATATGGGTTGACAGCCGCTGCGGCTTTTTTACGCGAATTGGTGTCGCCATTGCTAAGTAAATGTTAGAAGACCATAAATTTGTGTTTTGATGCAATATATTGAAGGCTAGAAGGCCTGGGACGGCAAAATGCGGCGATGTCAAATTTTTAGACACCTGAATGCCAATAAAACCCGCGTTTTATCTGTCTTTTTGCCCGTATTATTTTTTACTTTTGAAGCCCCTGCTGTCGGGCCTATAAAGGGACAAGATGCCGGTGCATGTGCACGACTCCTTGGCGGCAGTGCAATTCAAAATCCGTCATAAGATTGGACCCCGCAATTAGAAACCGTTCGTGGGCGAGTGGAGCTTCTTATGAGTATTATGGAGCGCCATCCTAATTTTGTGACCGCGAATTTGAGTTTCAGGCGAAATGTGTTGGATACGTTTTCACATATCCCCGAAGTTAGAAAAGCTCTTGGAGAAAATGCGCAATCGCTTGAAATTCAACCTCCTCAAGTTTTGTCGGTTAAATATTTCGCACAAGAAGTTCAGTATGACGAAAGCCGGTTGAGTTCTTTTAGGCGAGACCGCGAAAATGATCTGAAGACGCTGAAGCTGATTCCGTCAGGAAGTATCACTCAGCAATTGAGAGCCTTAAAAGCCGATAAGAAGTCGATCAAAAATTTGCTTCGAGTTTTACCTTTTCTTTTTGATTCCAGTGGCAATGCGCGATTTACGAATTGGGATGATCGTGCGCAGGCAACAATTGCGGAGGCCATCAGAAAGAGTACGCCTACAGATTTTGAAAATGGCTACTTTGATTTTTTGCGTGAACATATTGAACCCCTAATTGAAGATTTAGCTCGTGAAAGAGGAATGGGTGAAATTCGTCAATTTTACCAAAACTTCAGGCAGCAGTTTGTTGAAAAAGAAGTGCGAGGCTTAATTCGTCCAACACAATCAGGAAGTTCTGAACAAAATGCTCAAAGGGTTTTATCCATTGAATCATTGCCGGGATCAGTAGCTGTTGCGCGTGGGTGTTATGGAGGAGACTGTTCGATTTTAAGTGTGCCATATTACCCATTACTTCGAGGCGTAACTGTTCATTTTATACGAAAATCTAAGGATCTTCGAGCGCAACCCGACGGGTATGTGGTTAGTCTGAAGGTGCGAGTTGGGTCGGGCCAAGATGCTAAAGTTCTACCATATTTTTTAACGATCAATGGAGCCAGTCTCACCGAAGCTGATGTGAGGGTGGCAATTGCATTAGTGAAGC